>WQWK01000054.1 GCA_009785395.1 Conexibacteraceae bacterium | reverse complement strand
CCGTGCTCGGCGGCGGTCGTCCAGTGCTCGATGCGCGTTGGGGCTCCGTCCGCCAGTGCGACCGGCGATGCCGCGATATCCCCGGCGGCCAGCACGTTGGGGTCGCTGACGCTCGTCAGCGTGGCGTCGGTGACGATCCCGGGGTTCATCTCGAGGCCGCTGCCCGAGAGCCACTCGCTGTTCAGCCTGGACCCGAGCGCGATCAGCACCAGGTCGGTGTCGATCCGGGTGCCGTCGGTCAGCCGCGCGTGCTCGACCCGCCCGTTGCCCTCCAGCGAGTCCACGCCGACGCTCATGCGCAGGTCAACCCCGTGACCCGAGTGCATCTGGAACCAGCGCTCGCCGAGCTCCGGGCCGAGCGGCAGCATCGGGTGTGGCGCGATGTCGATCAGCGTAACGTCCACGCCCAGCGAGCGCGCGCTGGCGGCGACCTCGCAGCCGATGAAACCGGCACCGACGATCAGGATGTGGCCGGCGTCGCGCAGGCGCGTTTGCAAGGCGAGGGCGTCGTCGAGCGTGCGCAGCGTCATCACCCCGGGCAGACCGGATCCAGGCCCTTCCCACTGGCGCGCGCGGCAGCCGGTGGCGATGATCAGCCGCTCATAGGTGACGTGCTCGCCGTCGGCCAGAGTGAGCTGGCGGCGGGCGCGGTCGAGCGCGACCGCGCCCGTGCCGAGCCGCCAATCCACGTCGAGCTCGCCGATCGGGAACGCCGACTGCTCGCCCGTGTGCCCGCTGTGCAGCATCTCCTTGGACAGCGGCGGCCGCGTGTAGGGGAGGTGCGGCTCGTCGCCGATCACCACCAGGCCCCCGTCATAGCCCGCGGACCGGGCTGCCTGCGCGGCCCGCAGTCCGGCAAGCGATGCTCCCACCACGACCAGACGTCGCATCGTGGCGCGTCAGCCTTCCAGCCGGATCGCCATCATCGGACAGGCGTTGGCGGCGGCCTCCATGTCGGCGCGGCGGCTGTCATCGACCTCCTCCTGCCAGACGAGCACGTCGTCATCGCCGAGGTCGAAGACGTCCGGCGCGACGACCACGCACTCACCGTGGCTCTGGCAGAGGTTCATGTCCACGTGGACCTTCATCAGGCAGTCTCTCCTTGTGCGATGCGCTCCGCCTCGTCCTCGGGAATCGCGAGCGCGACGTGCAGCGTGTTTCCAGATACCTCCGGCTGATCGCCGGCCTCGGTCAGATCGACGTCCCAGTCGACGACCGTGTTCTCGACGCGGCCGAGCCCCTCGATCTCGACGGCGACGACGTCACCCGCCTCCATCGGCCGTGAGTTGGCCGGCGTCCCGGTGAGAATCACGTCTCCGGGGTTCAGGGTGATCAGGCGCGAGAGGTCGGCGATCTGGTAGGCGACCCCCCAGATCAGATCGGCCGCGGTCGCCTCCTGGACGACCTCACCGTTCAGATGGGTGCGGATGCTGAAGTTCGTGGGGTCGAACTCGGCGGCAGGGGTGACGTAGGGGCCGATCGGGAGGAACCCGTCCTGGCCCTTGACCCGCAGCATCGACCCGCGGTCGGCGTGCCGGAAGTCGTGCAGGCCGACGTCGTTGGCGGGCGCGTAGCCGGCGACGTAGGAGAGCGCGTCCTGCTGGCTGACGCCCTTCGCGGTCCGCCCGATCACGGTCGCGAGCTCGCCCTCGTAGTTGAGGAAGCGGGTTCCGTGGGGGCGCCGCAGGACGCCGCGGTGGCCGTTCAGCGTGGTGGGCGGCTTCATGAAGAACGACGGGTAGGCCGGTGTGCGGGCGGCGTACTCGGTGATCCGGCTCTGGTACGTCAGATGCACGGCGATGATCTTGGATGGATCCACCGGCGCCAGATACCTTGCGTCTGCCTCGGCGATCTCGCGGCCATCGTCCAGGGTGATCGTGTCGCCGGCGGGAACGTCGAGACGGCCCCAGGCCGCGGCTCCGTCGAAGTCAACGCGGACTCTCCTGTCCATGGCCGCAATGCTCTCCGCTGGCTTTACGCCGCGCAACATGAAGACGCGAACGATTCAGCGGTTTGCGCGATAAGTTACAAAGAGGTATGGAGTTGAAGCAGTTGCGCTATTTCGTGACGCTCGCGGAGGAGCTGCACTTCTCGCGCAGCGCCGCCAAGCTGCACCTGGCGCAGTCGGCGCTGTCCGCGCAGATCCGGAGACTGGAGGCCGAGGTCGGCGGGCCGCTGCTGCTGCGCAGCACCCGACACGTTCAGCTGACCCCGGCAGGTGAGGTGCTGCTCAACGAGGGCCGTGCGATCCTTGCGGCCGCCGACGGCACGCTCGGCCGCGTGCGCGCACTCGCGCGCGGGGAGACGACGTCGATCTCGATCGCCACGCTCGGCCCCGTGCCGGGGGCGCTGCTCTCACCGCTGCTGGCCACGTTCAGCGGCCGTCACCCGGAGGTGCGGATCGATGTCCGCTCGATCGACTTCTCAGCGATGACCTCGGCGCTGCGCAGCGGCAAGGCGGACATCGCGTTTCTGTACGCGCCGCTGGACGAGCCCGACCTGGACGTGACACCGCTTATCAGCGAGCCGCGCGTCGCGGTGATCCCGGCCACGCACCGGCTGGCCGGCCGCGAGTGGGTGGTGCCGTCCGATTTCGTCGGCGAGACCTTCGTCGCGCAGCCCGACACGGTGCCCCAGCCCTGGCGTGATCACTGGATGCTCGTGGACGAGATCGGGTACCGCCAGCCGATCAGTCCCTACGTCGGCGACAACCTCGAGGAGTGGCTGTATCTGATCGGCCGCGGAGAGGGCGTCGACACCTGTCCGGCGATCATCGCGCGGTATTTCGCGCGGCCGGATGTCGTCTTCATCCCGTTGCGCGAGGCGGCTCCGTCGACGCTCGTGCTCGCCGTCAGCACGGAGGCGCACACGCCGCTGACCGACGAGTTCGTCGAGCTGGCCGTGGAGATCGCGTCCAACTCCACGCGCAACCCCGGCACGGGGTACGCGGCGCCGGCCTGGGTTGGCTCGGCGTGAGCGCGCCGCGGCACCCGCTGGACCTGATCGACCGCGCGCGCGTGCTCGAACTGCTCTCCGACCACCTCGCCAGCGCCTGGGACTCGTTCGATCGTCCGCGGCCGCGCGAGCCGCGGCTCGGGAGCGAGCTGCGCGCGCGGCTCGAGGCGCCGTTGCCCGAGGGCCCGGGCGACGCGGAGGCATCGCTGAAGGACATCGTGCGCGTGCTCGACGCCAGCGTCTCCCCGTCGCGGCCGCTCTACACCGCCTACATCGGCTCGACGAGCCTCGAGGCGGGCGTGCTTGCCGGGGCGCTCACGAACGCGTATGACGTGAACCTCGCCGCGTCGGCCGGCGCCGCCGAGCTGCTGGAGCAGCAGGCGCTGAGCTGGGTCGGTCAGTTCATCGGCTACCCGCTGCAGGACGGCGCGTTCACGAGCGGCGGCATGACGTCGAACCTCACGGCGCTCGTGGCAGCCCGCGAGCACGCACTGCCGGGCGCGCGGTTCACCGGCATCGGCGGCCGGCTGGCCGCCGTCTACTGCTCCGATGAGGCCCATCACTCGATCGCCCGCGCCGTCGAGGTGATCGGCCTGGGCAGCGATGCCCTGCGGCGGATCCCGATCGATGCGCATCGGCGGCTGCGCGCCGACGTGCTGGCCGACATACTGGCCGACGATCTCCGCGCGGGCGTGACGCCGGTCGCCGTCGCGGCGACCGCCGGGACGACCCTCACGGGAGCGATCGATCCGCTCGCTGAGATCGCCGACATCTGTGCCCGGCACGACGTGTGGCTCCACGTTGATGCCGCCTACGGCGGTCCCGCCGCGGGGGTCGCCGAGCTTGCGCCGCAGTTCGCTGGGATCGGGCGCGCAGACTCCGTGACGGTCGATGCGCACAAGTGGCTGGGCGTGCAGAAGAGCTGCAGCGTGGTGATGCTCGCGCGCGAAGGTGCGCTCGAGCGTGCCTTCGGCCACGACGAGCGCTACATGCTGAGCGGCGTCGCCACCCATGGCGTCAGCCGGACGCTCGAGTACTCGCGCCCGGTCCGCTCGCTCAAACTGTGGTTCGCGTTCCAGATCTACGGCGCCGCGATGCTGCGACGCTGGATCCTCGAGACCGTCACCCACGCCGGCACCGTGGCGCGGTGGGTGACGGCGCAACCGCAGTTCGAGCTGGTGGCCGAGCCCTCACTCTCGATCGTCTGCTTCCGCCACCTCGGCGCCGGTGACCTGAACGAGCACAATCTGCGGCTCGCGCAGGCGCTGGTGCAGGACGGCCGTGTCTACCTCGCGCCCGCGGTGGTGGACGACAAGGCCTGTCTGCGCGTGTGCTTCACGAATTTCCGCACCGACGCGGCCGACGTCGAGGAGATGCTGCGAGTGGTTGACGAGGTGGCCGGCACTCTGTGAAGGGGATCGAGTCAGAGCGCGCCGCGCGCCTGTGCGCGACGCTCGGGGCGCTCACGATCGCCTGGTCGAGCATCTTCGTGAAGCTGAGCCACGCCTCGCCGTCGACGGCGGCGATCTTCCGCTGCGCCTACGCGGTACCGGTGCTGCTGGTCCTGGCCGTGCTCGAGGATCGCCGCTATGGAGCGCGCTCCTGGCACGATCGCCGCGCCGCGATCGCCGCTGGTGTGTTCCTGGCGATCGATCTCGTGCTCTGGCACCATTCGATCGAGGAGGTCGGCGCCGGGCTTGGGACCGTGCTCGCCAACATCCAAGTGATCCTGGTCCCGCTGGTCGCGTGGGTGCTGCTGTCCGAGCGCCCTGGGGCGCGAGTGCTGGCGGCGCTGCCGGCCACGCTGATCGGGGTGGTGCTGATCTCCGGCGTCGTCGAGCACGGCGCGTACGGCCACAACCCGCGCTTGGGCACGGCATACGGTGTCGCCGCCGGGATCGCCTACGTCGGCGTGCTGCTGTTCCTGCGCCGTGCCGGCATCGATCTGCGCCGCCCTGCCGGGCCGCTGTTCGACATGACGCTGACCTCGGCGATCGTCGCGAGCATCATCGGCGTCCTCTGGGGCGACGCGAAGTTCGACCCGGTTTGGCCGGGCGCCGGCTGGCTGATCCTGCTGGCCCTGAGCTCGCAGGTGCTCGGGTGGCTGCTGATCACGATCTCACTGCCACGCCTGCCGGCGGCGCTGACCTCGCTGCTGCTGATGATCCAGCCGGTCGGCTCGATGATCCTCGGCGCGATCATCTTCGGCGAGAGCCCGAGCGCCCTGCAGCTGCTCGGCGTGCTGATCGTCCTGGGCGCCGTCGTGTTCGCGACGCGCTCGCGGGCGGCGGGCGCTACCGGAAAAGATCGTGCGAGCGTTCCCGAAGCAGCGGGCTGATCCCGGGCCCGTCCTCGGCGGTCACATGGGCGTCCGCGCCGCGGACCAGCACCACCGGCTGCCGCCCGTCCTTGCGCCGCGCCAGGTCGGCGGCCCCCGCGATCAGGTCGGCGACGGCGATCACGGTCGCGTGCATCTCGCGGCCATTGGCATCGCTGCGCCCGCGCCAGTCATCGAGCGCCCTGATGCCCGCCAGCCCGATTGCCACGTCGCTCTGGCCGGTGCGCCAGGCACGCCCGAACGAGTCGCTGACCATGACCCCCGGAGCGACGCCGGTCAGCTCGCGCAGCCGCGCCCGGATCCGCCGGGCCGAGGCGTCGGGCTCGCGCGGCAGCATCAGCACCGTCTCGTCGCCGGGCACGTTGGACTGGTCGACGCCGGCGTTGGCGCAGACGAACCCGTGGTGTGTCTCGCAGACGATCACCCCCGCGCTGGCCCGCACCACCTCACGGGTCTCGTCGAGGACGACCTGAACGAGCCGCGGGTCCCTGCCCCCGGGCGCGGCCAGCTCAATCGCGTGCGCGGTAGGGGTGACCTCTGAGAGCGAGCGCGTGCGCCCCTCGGCCTTCGACACGATCTTGTGGGCGACGACGAGGATGTCTCCGGACCGCAGTGTCTCCGGGGCTGGCCCGCTGGCCAGCCCCGTCGAGATCGCCTCGCCCAGGTCCGTTCCCGCCGTGATCTCGGGCAGGCCCTCGAGCGGGGCGGCGGTGATCATCCCGACTGGCTGCGCATCAACTGGTTCATCATGCCGCGTGTGTGCGCAGCCCGGCCGCGGGTGGTCGCGAACCTCCGGATCAACTCCTCGAGGTCGTCGGGCGTATCGATGTCGAGCGCGAGCGACGGGAGCTCGGCGACCTCGGGTGTGGCGCCCTGCGCGGTCGCCAGCTCGGTGTGCCGCGCGCGACTGCCCTCGCCGAACGCCGGCGTCATCACCCCGGGCGGTGTCAGCAGCAGCGCGTTGGTGCCCTCGCCGTGGCGATCGGGCACGATCACGACCGAGCGCGGGGGGACGTGTCGCGCGAGCAGTTCGTCCAGCTCGGTCTGGTCGATCAGCGGGCAGTCCCCGGGCGCCAGCAGCACCCGCGACGCGCCCAGGGACAGCGCGCGCTTGATTCCAACCTGCGCGGCCTCGCTGTGGCTGTGCCCGGTGTCGTCGACCACGGACGCGCCGTAGCCGCTGGCGATTCGCGCCGCGGCGCGGTCCGCCGTCACCACGAGCGTCTGATCGATCGCCTCCGTCCGCGAGAGCGCGAGCAGCGCGTCGGCGAGCATCGCCTCGACCAGCGCACGTCGCCTCCCAAGATGCAGTGACGGCGCCAGCCGCTGCTTGGCGTCATCGAGGTTCTTCACGGGAAGGATCGCGATCGTCGGCATTGCCGCGAGAAAGCTACTTGGTCAGTCGGCCTTACTGAGTGTCAGCGCGAACGTGAGCGTCTCGCGGGCCAGCCGGCGGCGGCCGGCCGGGCCGCTCATCAGCAGGTCGGCGCGCAGGGTGGCGGGCAGCTCCGGGGTCGCCCCGCTCGTCCCCTCGCCGGTCGTCCCACCCGTCGCCCCGCCCGTGAGCTGCTCGTCGCTGACGAGCCCGTCGATCAACCCGGCGTACAGCTCCGCGACGCCCTGCGCCGAGGCCTCCACGCCCGCGTGGCGCATGAACGCCGCGGTGGGCCCCTTGAGCACCTCGCCGGCGACGATCGGGCTGACCGCGACCACCGGCGCCCGGCTCGCGATCAGCGCCGCGCGGAGCTCATCGATTGCGAGCATCGGCCCGATCGAGATCACCGGGTTGGAGGGGCCGATCACGATCGCCTGCGCGTCCGCGAGTGCCTGCAGGACCTCCGGCGTGGTGCCCGCCTCCGCCGCACCGCGGAACTGCACGTCGTCGATCTCACCCTGTCCGCGCTCGCGGATCAGGAAGGCCTGAAGCGTCTGCCAACGTCCGCCGGCCAGCACCCGGGTGCGCACCGGCCGGTCGCTCATCGGCAGCACGGCGGCGCGCACACCGAGCCGTGCGTTGAGCTGCCGGTGCGCAACCGTCAGGCGCTCACCGCGCGCGAGCGCCTGTGCGCGCCGGATCGCCACGCCCAAATCCTGGTCGCCGAGGTTGAACCAGATGTCCTCGCCGAGCTCGCGCAGCCCCTCCATCACGTGGAAGGTGTCACCGTCCAGTCCCCAGCCGCGCGCGTCGATCCAGTCGGCCAGCCAGAAGCTGATGAGGTCCGGGTCCGGCGAGACGTGGCTGCCATAGACCTCGGTGTCGTCGCCGGTGTTGGCGATCACGGTCAGCCGCGCGCCGCCGACGACGTCGAGCATCCCGCGCGCGAGCTTTGCGCCTCCGGTTCCCCCCGCCAGCACCACCACTGAGCCGCTGTCAGACAACGCCCGCAGCTTACCGGTGGGCGTCCGCAGCCAACCGGTGGGCCAAATGGCCCCCATAGGGGCACTTTGGCCCACCGGTCCCGCCACTAAGGTTGTTTCAGTGCGCGCATTGCCCGAGTCAGTTCGCATCCGCGAGGTCGGCCCCCGCGACGGCTTCCAGAACGAGCCCGAGGTGCTGCCCACCGACGTCAAGATCAAGCTGATCGAGCTGCTCGCCGCTGCCGGGCTGCGCCGCATCGAGATCACCAGCTTCGTGCGCCCCGATGTGATCCCCCAGCTCGCCGACGCCGAGCAGGTCCTGGAGCGCGTCGAGCTGCCCGACACGGTCAGCGCCAGCGTGCTGATCCCGAACGAGCGCGGCCTCGACCGTGCGCTTGCGCACCGCGGTCGCTTCCACGAGGTCAACGGCTTCATGTCGGCCTCGGAGACGCACAACCAGAAGAACGTGGGCCGCGCGGTGCAGGAATCACTCGACGATCTCAGCCTCGTTTTCGCGCGCGCCCGCGCGGAGGGGCTTCGCTGCGAGGGGGTGATCTCGACGAGCTTCGGCTGCCCCTACGAGGGGCATGTGCCCCCCGAGCGTGTGCTGGCGATCGCGCAACAGCTGGTGGCGGCGGGCGCGCGGGAGATCGGCTTCGGCGACACCACGGGGATGGCCAACCCGCTCCAGGTCCGCACCTTCTTCGAGGGCGCCCGCACGGCCCTGCCGGGCGTCGAGCTGACAGCCCACTTCCACAACACCCGTGGTCAGGGGCTCGCGAACGTGCTTGCCGCGCTGCAGGCGGGCGTGACCTCGTTCGAGTCGAGCTTCGGCGAGCTCGGCGGCTGTCCGGTGCCGGCCGGCGCGACCGGCAACATCGCCACCGAGGACCTCGTCTCGATGCTGGAGGAGATGGGAGTCGCGACCGGCGTCGATCTGGACAAGCTGATCGACGCCGCGCGTGCCGCCCAGGACGCGCTCGGCCGCAAGCTCGGCAGCCACGTGCTGACCGCCGGTCCGGTGCAGTGGCAGTAGCCTGCGAGGCCGTGACGAGCGTCGACGATCCCAGTGCCGCGCTGAACCGGGCGACCGAGCGCGCCCTCGCCGGCGGCCCGGAGCGCCACCACGCCAAGGCCGCCGAGCAGGGCAAGCTGCAGGCGCGCGAACGCATAGCGCGCCTGCTCGACAAGAACACCTTCACCGAGGACGGGCTGCTCGGGCACTGGGATACCGACGGCGAGGGGGCCGAGGGCGTCATCACCGGCATCGGCACGCTCGATGACCGTCCCGTCGCGGTGATCGCCAACGACCCGACCGTCAAGGCCGGCTCCTGGGCGCCCGGCACCGTCGAGAAGATGCTGCGCCTGCAGGAGCGGGCCGCGAGCATCCGCTGCCCGATCGTCTATCTCGTGGACTCGGCGGGCGCGCGGATCAACGAGCAGGTGCGGATGTTCCCCGGCCGCCGTGGCGCCGGACGCATCTTCTACAACCAGGTCCGGCTCTCGGGCGTCGTACCGCAGGTGTGCGTGCTGTTCGGCCCGAGCGCCGCGGGCGGCGCCTACATCCCCGCTTTCTGCGACATCGTGATCATGCGCGACGGCAACGCCTCGATGTATCTCGGCTCGCCGCGAATGGCGGAGATGGTGATCGGCGAGCAGGTCACGCTCGAGGAGATGGGGGGTGCGCGCATGCACACCTCCAAGAGCGGGGTCGGCCACGCGCTCGTCCAAAGCGACGAGGAGGGCATCGAATTCGCCCGGCGCTACCTCGCGTTCATGCCCACCAACTTCGAGGATGCTCCGCCGGCTGCTCCCGCTGTCGCGCCGGCGTCGGCGACGCGGCTCGCCGAGCTGGTCCCGGAGGACGAGAACAAGCCCTTCGACATGCACGACGTGCTCGATACGCTGCTCGATGCCGAGTCGTTCCTCGAGATCCACGCCCGCTGGGCCAAGGAGCTGATCGTCGGCTACGGCCGGCTGGACGGCCGCGCGGTCGGCGTCGTCGCCAACCAGCCGAAGGTGAAGGGCGGGGTGCTGTTCGTCGACTCCTCCGACAAGGCGGCGCGCTTCATCCAGACCTGCAACGCCTTCAACGTGCCGTTGCTGTTCCTGGCCGACGTGCCGGGCTTCATGATCGGCACCCAGGTCGAGCGCGAGGGGATCATCCGCCACGGGGCCAAGATGGTCAGTGCCGTGTCCGAGGCGACGGTCCCCAAGATCTCGGTGATCGTGCGCAAGGCCTACGG
>WQWK01000053.1 GCA_009785395.1 Conexibacteraceae bacterium | reverse complement strand
TACGGCTTCCGCGGAGTCGGCACGCGTCCCCGCTATTACGCTGACAACGGCGAGGACGCGATCGTCATGTGGCGCGCCGTCGGCACCCCGTGGGAGCCGGCATGATCCTCGCGATCGACACCAGCTGCGACGACACCTGCGCCGCGCTGATCACGGCCGACGGCGAGATCCGCGCGAACGTGATCTCCTCACAGGGGGTGCACGACCGCTACGGCGGGGTGGTGCCCGAGATCGCCTCGCGGCACCACCTGGCGCTGCTGCCGCCGGTGATCGAGGAGGCGCTGCGCACGGCCGGCGCATCGCTCGACGACGTGGAGCTGGTCGCCGCCACGCGCGGGCCGGGCCTCGTGGCGGCGCTGCTCGTCGGCTTCTGCGCCGCCAAGGGGCTGGCGGCGGCGCGCGAGCTGCCGTTCGCGCCGGTCGATCACCTCCACGGACACCTCTCCGCCAGCTTCCTCAGCCCGGGGCGGTTCGAGCCGCCGTTTCTGGCGCTGATCGCCAGCGGCGGCCACACGCTGCTGGCGGACGTGCGCGACCACGGCCCCGAGCTGCACGTGCTCGGACAGACGCTCGACGACGCCGCCGGCGAGGCATTCGACAAGGGCGCGCGCCTGCTGGGCCTCGGCTATCCGGGCGGGGCGGCCCTGGAGCGGGTTGCGACCGAGGGCGACCCGCACGCGTTCGACTTCCCGGCCGCCGAGCGCATGCCCGGGCTCGACTTCTCGTTCGCGGGGCTCAAGACCGCGCTGCTCTACAAGGTGCGGGACCTCGGGGAGCAGGAGGCGCAGCGCCGGCGGCCCGACCTGGCGGCCTCCTACCAGCGCGCAATCGTGGCGGCGCTGCTGATCCGCGTCAAGCGCGCGCTGAAGGCGACCGGGGCCACGCGCCTGGCGATCGGCGGCGGCGTCGCCGCCAACGGCCCACTGCGCGAAGCGCTCGGCGGCCTTGGGATCGAGCTCGACATCCCGCCGCGCGAGCTCTGCACCGACAACGCGGCGATGATCGCCAGCGCCGCGCGGTACACGCCGGTGCTGCGCTTCCCGGATTACCTCGAGCTGGATGTGTACGCGACGGGGGAGAGGAGGTTGGCCGCGTGAGCGGTTCTGCCAGGCCCGGGTGGGCGGGCCCGAATCCAGGGCCCGCAGTGACAGTTGTCGTCTACGGCCGTCCGGGCTGCCACCTGTGTGAGCAGGCGCTGGCAGTGATCGAGCGCGTGGCGGCGCGGGTGCCGTTCGTGCTCGAGCAGCGCGACATCGAGGCCGACGACGAGCTCTTCAAGCGCTACCTCGAACGCATCCCCGTGGTGGAGATCGACGGGGCCGAGGCCTTCGAGCTGTTTGTGGACGAGCAGGCTTTTGTGAGTAGAGTGAGCGGCTCATGACCAGCGAGAAACAGGAACTGGAGCTGCCCGGCGAGAAGCTCGGGTTGGGTGTGGCGGTGCGCCTCTCGCGCTATCTGATGGTGCTGACACAGGCGCGGAAAATGGGTGAGGAGACGATCAGCTCGCAGGAGCTGGCCGACTACACGCATGTCAACTCGACCCAGATTCGCCGTGACCTCTCGGGGTTCGGGAAGTTCGGGAAGCGCGGCGTGGGTTACAACATCGATGCGCTGATCGGTGAGATCCGCGGCATCCTGCGCACCTCCGGGCAGCACAACATCGCCCTGTTCGGCGCGGGCAACCTCGGGCGCGCGATTGCGACCTCGGACATCTTCGCCGATCACGGTTTCAGTGTTGTGGCGCTGTTCGACACCAATCCGCAGAAGGTCGGTACGGAGGTCGGCAGCCTCACCGTCCAGCACTACGACGAGATGCGCTCCGTGATCGAGGT
The DNA here is from genome assembly GCA_009785395.1 of Conexibacteraceae bacterium. The sequence goes on along the minus strand of WQWK01000053.1, from coordinate 8,196 downwards.
GCAGGACGTCGTCGTGGCGGTGCTGGCGGTGCCCTCCAGGGTCGCGCAGGACGTCGCCGACGACCTCGTCGACGTGGGCGTGAAGGTGATCTTCAACTACTCGGAGGCGCTGCTGCACACGCCGCCCGAGGTCACCGTCCACACCTCGAGCCCGGCCGTCGATCTGTTGTACGCGCTCTACTTCTATCTGGCTTGAGTGACATTGATCTGATCGGCGGGCGCGCCCGCTTTGAGGACGCGACGGACTTCACGGTCGGGCTTGAGGAGGAGTTCGCGATCCTCGATCCGGCAAGCCTCGGGATGGCGGCGCGATTCGAGGAGCTGCGCGACGCCGCCGCGCAGTCGGATCCGGTTCTGAGCGAGGCGATCGCCGGCGAGCTGATCTCGTCGGAGATCGAGATCCGCTCGGGGCGCGGCGAGAACGTCGCGGCTGCGCTGCACATGCAGCACGATGTGCGCAGGCGCCTGTTCGCGCTCGCCGGCGCTCACGATGTGCTGCTGGCGGCGACCGGCACGCACCCGTGGGCCGATTACCGCGAGCAGCACATCATCGACACCGACCACTATCACCGCGTCGAGGAGGGCCTGAAGTACGTCGCCTGGCGCAACAACACCTTCTCGACCCACGTGCACGTCGGCATCCGCGGCCCCGACCGCGCGGTCCAGGTCTGCGACCGGTTGCGGCCGGTGCTGCCGCTGCTGCTGGCGATCTCGGCCAACTCGCCGTTCCTCGAGGGACGCGATGCCGGCCTGCACAGCATGCGCTCGCAGATCTTCACCAAGAGCTTCCCGCGCTGTGGCGTGCCGGACGTGTTCGGAAGCTGGGGCGCGTTCGCGGAGTACGTGGACTTCCTGGTGCGCACCCGCTCGATCGTCGAGTACACGCAGGTGTGGTGGTCGATCCGGCCGCACCTCGCGTTCGGCACGGTCGAGGTGCGCATCTGCGACGTGCAGGCGACCGCGGGCGAGGCGGACGCGCTCTCGGCCTTGATCGCCGCCTGTGTGGCGCAGACCGCCCGTGACATCGACGACGGCCGGCCGCATGCGGACCTCGCGCCGCGGTGGATCGAGGAGAACATGTGGCGGGCGATTCGCTACGGGCTCGACGGTGAGCTGCTCGACCTAGAGTCCGGCGAGGCGTATCCGGCGCGGGCGGCGATCGACCGCCTGCTGGCGTGGACGGCGCCCGTCCGTGCCGAGCTGGGGATCAGTGTGGAGCTGCCGCCGGCGAACGGGGCACAGCGCCAGCGGGCGCTGCTGGCGCAGGGGATGACGCTGCAGGAGGCCTTCGCCACGACGGTCGAGATGACGCGGGCAACCTATTCTTCAGAGGCGAAAAGCACCGTGGAGGTGAACTGATGGCCGACGAGAGTACGAACCCGGGGGCGGTGAACCCGGAGGAGCTCACAGAGGAGCAGTTGCGGGCCGCCTACGAGCAGGAGATCAAGCGCGTGCGCGTCGAGCACGTTCTGCTTGAGAACGTGGTGACGATGGTGAACCTCGGCATGCGCCGCACCGGTCTGATGGCGGGCACCGAGGATGAACGCGACCTCGCCCAGGTGCAGCTCGCGATCGAATCGGTGCGCGCGCTGATGCCGCAGCTGGAGCAGGTCGCGCCTGCGCAGGTGCCGGCAATCCGTGATGCGCTCTCGCAGCTGCAGGTGGCGTACGTACAGACGAGTGGGGGTGATGCGCCGGCTGGGACTCCGGGCGGCGGGCCGGCCGACGCTCCGGCGGCTGAGAAAAAGCCGGATGAAAAAGCCGGGCCGGCCCAGAGCAGCGGGCGCCTGTGGGTCCCGGGGCAGCCGTGAGCGCATCGGCAGTACAGTGCAGCCATGTTCATCCTGATCGTTGGATGCGGCCGCGTCGGATCGGCGGTCGCCAAGAGCGCGCTCGACGCTGGTCATGACGTCTCGGTGATGGATCGCGACCCGCTCTCACACGAGCGCTTGGATCGCGGCCTGACCTCCACCTGGGAGGACTCGGGGGGACGATTCACGGTCGGCACCGCGCTCGAGATCGACGGGCTGATCGAGGCCGGTATCGAGGAGGCCGATGTGTTCATGGCCGCGACCAGCGGCGACAACACCAACCTCGTGATCTCGCAGATCGCGCAGCGCCGCTTCAACGTGCCGCGTGTGGTCGTGCGGGTGGCCGACCCGGCCCGCGCCGCGTGGTACGCCGAGCAGGGGCTTCAGACGATCTGTCCGACGCAGGTTGCGATCGACCAGGCTGAGCAGGTGCTGCTGAGCCTGCCCACCCAGCGGCGGTAGGGGGCCGGGCGCATGTACGTGATCATCGCCGGGGCCGGAAAGGTCGGCTGGAACCTCGCGCGCGAGCTCATCGCCAGGGATCGCGAGGTGACGCTGATCGAGTCCAACCACAATCGCTTCCGCGTCGTCGAGGAGGAGCTCGAGCACGCCGTCCAGTACGGCGACGCCAGCGAGCTCTGGGTGCTCGAGCGCGCCGGGATCCAGCGCGCCGACCTCGTCATCGCCGTCACCGGCGACGACGAGGACAACATCCTGATCAGCCAGGTGGCGAAGGAGAAGTACGGGGTGCAGCGGATCGTCGCGCGGGTCAACAACCCGCGTAACTTCACGCACTTCAAGATGCTCGGCATCCAGCCGGCGGTTTCCGCGACCGACCTGATCATGCGCCTGATCGAGCACGAGGTACCCGAATACGGTCTCGTGCAGCTGCTCGCGCTCGAGGAGGAGCACCTCGAGATCATCGAGCTAGAGGTCGGTGCGGGGTCCGAGGCGGCGGGCAAGCGGGCTCACGACATCGAGCTGCCGGACGGCTCGCTGATCATCTCGGTGCTGCGTTCCGGGCGCGGCTTCGTGCCGAAGGCCGACTCGGTGATCGAGTCCGGCGATCAGGTGCTGCTGATTCTCGACCCGGGGCTCGAGGGCGACATCACCCCCCGGTTCGCCGCCACGGTGTAAGCGCGACTCGCGGCTATACTCGCGCAGGGCCAATGCCGGATGGTGTAATTGGCAACACGCCAGGTTCTGGCCCTGGTATTCAAGGTTCGAGTCCTTGTCCGGCAGTTCGTGCTGTGGGGTGCGGGGCGGCACTATGGCCGCCCCTGTCCGGCTCAGTCGTCGTTGTGCGTCTTGGCGGTCGCCTGACAGAACGGCAGGCCGTCGATGAAGTCACCGACGCAGCCGTACTCCTGCTGCTGCTGCTCGGTGAACGGGGTGAAGGTCGCGCCGACTCCGGCGGGACCGGCAGCGCCCGTGGCACCGGTTGCGCCTGTCTGGCCAGTCGCTCCCGTATCGCCCTTCGGCCCCTGCGGGCCAGCCGGACCCTGAGGGCCGATCGGGCCCTGCGGGCCCCGCGCGCCATACAGCGACGCCAACCACTGCGACTCAGTGCCGCAATAGCCGAGATCCACCGCAAGCTGGTAGGCAGACTCGCCGTTCTTGCCCGTCAGACCAATCGCGCCAGCGACACCCTGCTTGCCCTGCGGACCCTGAAGGCCAGTGGCTCCGGTCGCGCCGGTGGCGCCAGTGGCTCCGGTCGCGCCGGTGGCGCCAGTCGCTCCGGTCGCGCCGGTGGCGCCAGTCGCTCCGGTCGTGCCGGCATCACCCTTCGACCCCTGCAGGCCAGCCGGTCCCTGTGCGCCTGTGGCACCTTGTGGCCCCTGAGCGCCGACAGGACCGGTCTTGTATTTGACGCTGACCGTTCCACGCTTCCCATGACCGCTGGGCTTCAGCGTCTGAATGGTCACCCGTCCGCTCTTGTAGACACAGATGCGGGTGATGTGCATGACCCCGGTGATGCACTTTTTCGACTGGTTGCCGTGTAGCGTGGCCGCGTCTGCGGTCCCCGCTGCTGCGACGGCGGCAATTGCCGTTGCCGCGATGATGCCTGACTTCTTCATTGGACTGCTAACTCTTCCGTTCTTCTGTTTAGTTGATACTCGGCGCACCAACAGGCAGGTGCGCCGACCGTCGAACACAAACAACGCGCCGGAGCCAAGCAAACTCACGTTGATGCTTTGCCCACGGAGGCCCTTAAGCAATACGCTGCGGGCATGCGACTGCTCCTGAACATCATCTGGCTCGTGTTCGCCGGCTTCTGGGAGGCGCTGCTTTACACGTTCGCCGCGCTCATCTGCTTCATCCTCATCATCACGATCCCGTTCGGGATCGCGTCGCTGCGGATCGCCGGGTATGCGCTGTGGCCGTTCGGCAGGACCGTGGTCCGGCGGCCCGATGCGGGCGCGGCGTCGGTGATCGGAAACGTGATCTGGCTGCTGCTGATCGGCTGGTGGCTGGCGCTCTCACACCTGGTCACGGGCGTCGCACTGTGTCTGACGATCATCGGCATCCCCCTCGGGCTCGCCAACTTCAAGCTGATCCCGATCGCCCTGCTGCCGATGGGGACCGTCGTCGTGCCGGTTGAGCAGGCTGCCGCGATCGGCGGCCGGCAGTACGGAATCCCCGCAGAGAGGCTCAGTCTCTAGCGACCCGCTTGCACAAATAGGCACAAACGGCATAGACTGCCTCTCACCGGTAATGCAGATTGTCACAAGCTCGAACCGGGACCGAGAGGGGAGAGATTTATGCCTGCGAAGGAGAAGTTCAGGATCTCCGTCAATGGCGAGGAGCACACCGTCGAGGCGACGGGTGACACGCCGCTGCTCTACATCCTGCGCGATTACCTGGATCTTCAGGGACCCAAGTTCGGCTGTGGGCTGTCGGAGTGCGGGGCGTGCGCGGTGCTGCTCAACGGCGCGCAGATCCGTTCTTGCATCTACCCGATCAACAAGGTCGGGACACAGAAGGTCGTGACGCTGGAGGGGCTCGCCGCCACCTACCACGGCACGAACAAGGCGAAGCTGGGCCACCTGCATCCGCTGCAGCAGGCCTGGATCGACAAGCAGGTGCCGCAGTGCGGTTACTGCCAGAGCGGGATGATGATCCAGGCAGCCGACCTGCTTTCCAAGAACGCGAACCCGACGACCGCCGAGATCCAGGTCGCGATGAACGGCCATCTCTGCCGGTGCGGCACCCACTTCCGCATCGTCGAGGCGATCCACGAGGCGGCCGGCGTGATGCGCGCCGGCACGAAGAAGTGAGGAGTCCCACGATGGCGATCATCGAAGAGGATCAGAACGAAGAGACGACCACGTCGGTGCGGCTGTCCCGGCGGGCGTTCGTCGGCGGTGCCGGCGCGCTGGTTGTGGGCTTCTCGCTGCCGAAGTACATCGATCCCAACGACACGCTGGCGGACACGTTGCCGCCTGTGAACGTCTACAACGCGCCGCCGCCCAAGCCGGTGAATCCCGTCCCCCCCACGAATACCGGGGTCAAAGACGGGCCCACCGGCGCCGCCGTCGACACCTGGGTCCGTGTCGGCAGTGACAACACAGTCACGATCCTCACCGGCAAGTGCGAGCTCGGCACCGGGACCGCGACGGCGACGCTGCAGATTGCCGCCGACCAGCTGGGCGTCGGCATGAACCAGCTCAAGATCATCAACCCTGACACCTGGCGCACGGCCGACCAGGGCACCAGCTCCGGCAGCCAGACGATGCTCACCCAGTGGAACGACGGGGTCCGCTCGGCGTGTGCGGCGGCCAGAGCACAGCTGCTGAAGCTGGGCGCCGCCGAGCTCGGCGTGCAGCCCTCGCAGCTCACGATCGCGAACGGGATCGTGAGCGTCGTCGGAAACCCCCACGTGAGGGTCAGCTTCGGCGAGCTGATCGGCTCCCAGGCGTTCAACGTCAACATCACCGCCAAGGTCCAGCCCGTGGATCCGGCGCTGAGCCAGGTTGTCGGCACGTCGGTGCCGCGCATTGACATCCCGGACAAGGTCACCGCGAAGTTCCAGTTCGCGCACGACGTGAAGGTCCCCGGGATGCTCCACGGCCGGGTCGTGCGTCCGCCGACACTCGACTCGACGCTGGTCGGCGTCGACACGACACCGAACGGGCCCGGGGTCGTGGCGATCGTCGTGAAGGGGAACTTCATCGGCGTCGTGGCCGAGACGGAGTGGGAGGCGATCCAGGCCGCAGAGAAGCTCAAGCCGCAGTGGAACGTCAACCCGCTTCCTGACATGGGATCGCTGTACGACACGCTGAAGGCCCAGACGCCGACGTCGATCAGCACGCTGTTCAACGGTGGCGCCGTCGCGGAGGCGATCTCCCAGTCACCCATGCAGCTCAGCTCCGAATACCACTGGCCGTACCAGATCCACGCTCCGATCGGGCCACCGGTGGCGGTCGCCGACGTGCACCCTGGCGGTGCCACGATCTGGTCGGGTACGCAGGGGCCCTACCCGCTGAGCGGAACGATCGCCTCGGTGCTGAAGCTTCCCGCCAGCTCCGTGCGCGTGATCTTCATGGAGTCGTCCGGCTGCTACGGGATCGACGGCGATGACAACTGCGCGCTCGACGCGGTGCTGATGTCCCAGGCGGTTGGCTCCCCCGTGCGCGTCCAGTACATGCGCGCGGATGAGCACGGCTGGGAGAACTACGGCCAGGCGATGGTGATGCAGGCGAGCGCCGGCTTTGACAACCAGGGCAACATCCAGGCGTGGCAGTACAACACGTACACGGCGAGCCGCGGCAATCGCCCGAGCGCGGGCACCGCGTACAACGTCCCGACCGGTCAGCTGATCGGTCTGATGCCGCCGGCGCCCAAGGCGGCGACGACCAACGCGCTGACGGAGACGCCGACAGGACCGGACGGCTCCAATACCGCAACCGGGTACAACATCCCTCGGTCTCTGGTCGTGTCCAACAGCGTCGGGTCGCGCTTCTTTACCGGGCCGATGCGGTCACCGAACCGGCTCCAGAACACCTTCGCGAACGAGTCCTTCATGGACGAGATCGCGGCCGCGGCGGGCGTCGGGCCGTTGGCGCTCCGCCTCAAATACATCGCCGACCCGCGGCTTGCGGCGGTCTTCCAGCGGGTCGCGGCGGACGCGAAGTGGAACGACGCGGTGCGTCACACCGGCAAACACGGCTCCGGTCATCTGAAGACGGGATTCGGGATGGCCGGGATGCGCTACGAGGGCACCGGCGCCTATGCCGCGGTGATCGTCAACCTGACCGTCGACACCAAGACGGGCGACATCACGGTGAACAAGGTCTGGGGCGCGCAGGATTGCGGGATCTGCCTGAACCCGGACGGAATGCGCAACCAGGCCGAGGGCTGCGTGATCCAGGGGATCAGCCGCACCCTGCACGAGGCGATGACCTGGAACGCCAAGGGGATCAAGACGATCGACTGGTACACATACCCGATCCTCCGCTTCGAGAAGATGCCCCAGTCGTTCCACCTCTCGATCATCAGCAACCCGGAGAACCCGGTCCTCGGCGCCGGCGAGGTCGTGATCACGGCGATGCCGGCCGCAATCGGCAACGCCGTCTTTGATGCGACCGGGGCACGCATGCGCGAGGTGCCGTTCACGCCGGCGCGTGTCAAGGCCGCACTGAAGGCCGTCTGATGGCGGAAGGAGGTGCCGCGGTGCGGCCCGGTTCCGGGTCCACCGCGGCGCAGCCGCCGGCGGAGGCGGTCGCGAAGCTGACGAGGCTGATCCGCTGCGGACACACGGCCGAGGCGGAGAAGCTGTTCCTGAGAACCGCGGCGAGGCTCGGCGACGGGGGGCGCCGGGCGGTCATCACCGCGATCTTGGCCGAGCCGCAGCTGCACGAGGCGCTCGTCCAGCTCGAGCAGTGGCTCGACGGGGAAATCGACATGCCATCCGCGGCACCGCTCGCCGTCTGGTGGGCGCTCCCGGCGTCGGGCATCGACCTCGAGCCGAGGGTCAACGAGGTCCGCGAGTTCATCGACAGATACCCGAAGGAGGGTCGCAAGATCCCGATCCTCCAGACACACGCCGCAGAGTGGCTGGTGCGGCGGCTTCAGCGCTTCATGGATCCGGCGCCGCAGTTGCCAGGGATCCGCAACGCGATCACGATGCTCGCTGACATGACACGCTCCCAGTTCCCCGATTCCAGCAGGAACTTCGCGGCGGTCTTGACCGAATACGACGACGAGAAGCTGTGGTACGCGATGGCCGAGATGGTCGTGCGGTTGCAGCTGGTGGTGATGCAGTAGCGGCGGCCTCGAGATGCGCCGGGACGGGGTGCTAGCCGCGGAGCTTGCCGATCAGCTCGCCCTGAAGGCGGGCCTCCAGCGCGAGCGTGTCCTGCGCTGAGCCGGTCCAGGCTTCGTC
>WQWK01000052.1 GCA_009785395.1 Conexibacteraceae bacterium | reverse complement strand
GTCGATGAGTTCCAGACTGCTGCCGCGTAGGGCGATGGTGATCGCCGCCGCCTGCGTGGCGGCGGCGTCGCCAGCCTGGATCCCGGCCACCTCCTCCGTCGCGGCAACGCCTCCCACAGCGGCCGCCGCGGCCACCGCACGGCTGCAGCAGCGGCTGCGGTCGGTGCTGCGTCCGGCGGGCAGGCAGACCGGCGCCCTGGTCGAGAACGTCTCGACCGGCGCTGTCCTGTACAGCAGCAACCCCTCGGTCGCCCGCCCGCCGGCGTCGGTCGAGAAGCTGTACACGACGGTCGCGGCGCTCAACCTCCTCGGCCCCGACGCCCGCTTCACCACGGAGGTGCTTGCAACCGGCAAGCTCGGTCCTCGGGGCGTCTGGCGCGGCAACCTCTATCTGCGCGGCGGCGGCGACCCGACACTGGGCAACGGCGCCTGGAACCGTGAATATGAAGACGGCCACGGCCCCACGGTCATGCAGATCGCGGCGCAGCTGCAGAAGCTCGGCATCCGGCGGGTGACCGGCCACATCTTCGCCGACGAGTCGCTGTTCGACACCGACCGTGGCGGTCCGCTCACGGGCAATCAGGCCGACATTCCCGATTACGGCGGCGAGTTGAGCGCACTGGTTTTCAACCACGGCCTGACCACGGCACGAATGTCGCCGGCGGTGCTCGCCGCGCACGAGCTGGCGCTGACAATGCGCGGCCTCGGCATGAAGGTCGGCGCCGCCGGCCGCACCGCGCGCACCCCCGCAGCCGCACACGAGCTCGCGCATGTGGAGTCGCCGGCCCTGGCAACGCTCGTGCGCCTGATGGACGTGCCATCGGACGACCTGATCGCTGACATGCTCGCGAAACAACTCGGCGCGCATTTCATGGGCGCCGGGACACTCAACGCGGGCGCGACCGAGATCGCGCAGACGATCGCCACCGACTACCACCTCCAGACCACGGTGCACGACGGCTCCGGGCTCGACCGCGCCGACAGCACCTCCCCGACTGACGTCGTCGACCTGCTGCGTCAGGTCTGGATGACTCCGACGGGAGACCTCCTGTACCACGCTCTGCCGGTCGTCGGCAAGCAGGGCACGGTCCAGACGCTGGGCCTTCACTCACCCGCTGCCGGTCACTGTGTCGCCAAGACGGGGACCCTCAACGGCGTCACGAATCTGGCCGGATACTGCCCCGCTGGCAGCGGCCAGACGCTCGCCTTCGCACTGATGCTCGATGGCCCGTCGAACTACGCGGCGCTGCCGATGTTGAGCCGTGCTGTGGCGGCGATTGCGCGTTACTGAGCAACTCGTTAGGGCCACGTTGCGTGCAGCGTTTCCGCTTGTGAGAGCGGGTTGCGCGACGTCACAATCAGATCGTGCAAGCAACGGTTGCGATCAACCGCGCCGAGGTGCGCCGGTACCTGACACGCATCGGCGACCGCTGGCGGCTGGACGGTGCCTACCTCGGAGGCCGCGCCCTCAAGGGCGAACCCAAGGACCACGACGATTTCTGGCCCGGTTTCACGGTCGTGCTGGTCTCGGATGCGTTCGATGGGATTCCGTGGCTCGAGCGCGTGTATGCCGCGACCGCCATCTGGGACCGGCACGAGATGGGCTCCGCGGCCGACGTCTACTGCTACACGCGGGCTGAGTTCGAGCGCAAGCGCGACTCCACGCCGGCCGTGCGCGAAGCCACCTGGCACGGCCTGGACCTGCTCGTCTTCGCCTGACGCGCGGGGGACGCGGCTCGGGGGCACCACCACCCCCTCAAGACGTGCCTCCGCATGTCTTGCAGAAGTGTGTCGACCTGTAACGGCTCTGTGACAAACGTCAACCCAGTGCGACGTTCTCCACGCTCCTGTGACACCACGGCACACTTTCGTCACACATGTGGAGGCGCGTCTGAGGGCACCCCACCCGGCCCGGCCGCCAGCGCCAAGCGACAACCGTGGCACAGGTCCTCTGACTAGAGCCGGGCGAGTTCGGTGTCAGGACCGATCTCCATCACCGGGCGTTCGCGCGGTCTCAGCCAGCGCAGGATCGTCAGCAGCCGCTGCTCGGGAAGCGCCACGCAGCCCTGCGTCGGGGCGCTCACCCAGCTGTGCAGGAAGATCCCCGAACCGGGCGCGTCCGCCCCACCGCGGATCGGGCCCGTGTTGAAGTCGATCACCGCGAAGTACGGATACGCCACCGTCTCGGTCCAGAGCGGCTCCGACGCCGCCGCGAAGGTCGGCCTGGAACCGCACGGAACGTGGATGAACCGGCTGTACGCGGAGCTGTACGGGTCCTCGTCCCACCAGTCGCCACAGACAAGCCGGTGATAGCGGTAGTGCAGCCCGCCGGGATTGGACCTGACGCCATACATGGTCGCGCCGATCCCGTAGACCCCGATCGGCGTGGCGTGATCGCCCTCGCGGCGATCGGCCGCCGGCAGCAGGTGGCCGGTGCCCGTCTCCGTCGCCCAGGGGCCGTACACCAGCCGCCAGCGCGACCCAGGGCCGCTGCGCGCGTAGGCACGGAATGTGGCGAGATTCTGCGGCGGCGGGGGATCCGTCGTGGGGCTCGAGACGACGATCAGCTGATCGGCGCCGCGCGGGATCGTGAGTCGAGCCGCCCGGGCGGCGGCGGCCTGGGCAGCGGTGGCAGCCTGGGCAGCGGTGGCAGCCTGGGCAGCGGCGGCGCCCTGGGCAGCGGCAGGGACGGCGAGGCTCGCCAGCGCAGCGACCCACACCCGCACCGCGCGCTTCATGACCGCCGGCCCATCCCGGGAGACCCTAAGGGCTACCCGATGGCGATCATGCGCTCGATCGGGAGGCGCGCGCGGTCGGCCGTCGCTGCGTCGACCTTGACCTCGTGGCGCCCCGCGAGCAGCGCGTCGCGCAGCTTCGGCAGCGTGATCATCTTCATGTAGCGGCAGGAGGCGGCCTCGTTGGCGGCGATGAAGTCCACGTCAGGGGCGGCCTCCCGCAGCGGATGCAGCATGCCGGTCTCCGTCGCCACGATCGCCGTCCCTCCGTGCTCGCGCTCATGCTGGTGCGCATAGCCGAGCATGCCTCCGGTCGAGAGCATGTGCACCCCCGCGGGCTCGATGTCGCCGGCGGCCACGTACTCCATGACGCTGGTCGAGCAGCCGCACTCGGGGTGGATCAGGAAGTCCGCGCCCGGGTGCGCCGCGCGCACCGCGTCGATGTCGTCGGGCCGGATGCCGGCGTGGACATGGCACTCGCCGTCCCAGACCAGCAGCTTGCGCCCGAGCGTCCGCTCGACATACGCGCCGAGGAACATGTCCGGCCCGAACAGGATCTCGGTGTCGTCGCCGTGCTCACGAAAGATGTGCGCGACGACGTCGACCGCGTTGGAGGAGGTCACGCAGTAATCGGTCTCGGCCTTGACGGCCGCGGTCGTGTTCACGTACATGACGACAACCGCGCCGCGGTGCTCGGACTTCCACTGCCGCAACTGCTCGGCGGTGATCGAGTCCGCGAGCGAGCAGCCGGCATCGAGGTCCGGGATCAGCACCGTCTTGTCCGGCGCCAGGATCGATGCGGTCTCGGCCATGAAGTGGACGCCGCAGAACACGATCGTGTCCGCGTCGGCAGCCGCGGCCTGGCGGCTCAGGCCCAGCGAGTCGCCGACGTAGTCGGCGACATCCTGGATCTCAGGTAGCTGGTAGTTGTGCGCCAGGATCACGGCGCCGCGCTCGCGGGCGAGCGCGCGCACCTCCTCCTGCAGCGCCGGGATGTTCTCGAGCAGCAGCGGCGCCGGAGACAGCGGCGCCTGGGCCTCCGTCTGGCCGAGCATCGGTAGGTTCATGGCACGATTTCCAGTAGGAGTGAGAGATCGAGTGCGGTTGCGCTGTGAGTGAGCGCGCCCACCGAGATGAAGTCTACGCCGGTCTCGGCCACCTCCCGGATGGTCTCCAGCGTGAAGCCGCCACTGGCCTCGGTCTCGGCGCGCCCGGCGACGAGCGCGACGGCCTCCCGCAGCTGACCCGGGCTCATGTTGTCCAGCAGTACCCGGAAGCGGCCGGCAACACCGGCCTCAGCCGCGGCCGCGAGTGCCTCCCCCACCTCGGCAAGCGTCCCGCACTCGACCTCGACCGGCAGTTTGGCCGCGTGCGCGGCGGCGAGCCGTACGGCGGCGTCGACACCGCCGGCCACGGCAGCGTGGTTCTCCTTGATCAGGATCGCGTCGAACAAGCCGATGCGGTGGTTGACGCCGCCGCCGGCGCGCACCGCCCGCTTCTGCAGCAGCCGCAGCCCGGGCACGGTCTTGCGCGTGTCCAGGATCCGGGCGCCGGTCCCGCTCACGGCGCGCACGCAGCGCGCCGTGAGCGTCGCCACCCCCGACAACTGCTGCAGGAAGTTCAGCGCGGTGCGCTCGGCGGTGAGGATCGCCGCAGCGTCACCGGCGATCTCCAACACCGGTCCGTTCTCGCGCCAGACCCCCTCGGGGCCCGTCTGACTCAGCTGCACGGCGGGATCGACCGCCCGGAACACCATCGACGCGACGTCGAGCCCGTATACAACGCCCGGTGCCTTCTGCGTGATCCGTGCCAGCGCATGCGTTCCCGGTGCGACCGTCACGGCCGTGGTCACGTCGCCGCTGCCGATGTCCTCGGCCAGCGCACGTGCGACCAGCGCCTCGAGCTCCTGCGCGTCAACCTTCACCTGTTCCACTGCGGTCGAGCATACGGGGCGCGTAGGGTTTCAGCCCGTAGCGCCACCGCCTGGGTGAGTGGCCGACCCGTGCTGCGTCCTAGGCGCGATGCCGCTTGGGTTTCGGCTTCGGCGCGGGCCTGGGCCGCGGCGGTGTCGGACCAGTCATCGCCAGCGTCGTGCCGGCCACGGTGCCGACCGTGGCCGCGCTGGTCACTGTCGCGTTCCACCTGTGCCCCACGACCTGCTCCAGCAGCTTGTACGCGGCGTTGGACAGCTTCACGGTGGCCCGCTGGGAACCGCCGCCGACAAGCGCATAACTGACGGAGCCGAGCACCAGCCGCGCGGTCTGCGTGATCGTCCGGCTGCGTGCTTTGCCGCCCTTGCGGGCCGCGTGCACGTAGGCCCTGAGCCTGAGCCTGGCCTCGACGCTGAGCAGGATCTTGCCGGTGCATTGTGCGTTGCCCTGGCCGGCGCAGGTCATTGTCAGCGTCGCGGTGTGGCGCTTGGAGACGCTGACTGCCGGCCTGAACGCGAGGCTGCCGGGGGCGGTCGGGAACGGGATCCCGCTGACCTCGCCGATCTCGGCACTGCCGGCGCCGCCCGGGGCCGTCGTGGCCGTGAAGAAGAGCTCACCCGTGCCGGTGACGCTCGGCACCGCCGGCCCTGGCGCGATCCGCCAGTCACCCCGCGGCAGGTACAGGCCGTTTGTCCCCAGGGCGTAGACGCTGACCGCGTCGGTGCTCAGGTTGAGCTGATCCACGGAGCCGGTGCCGCCCGCGTCCAGGAACCAGAGGTTTCCGTCGGGCCCGAGTGTCATCGCCACGACGTTGCCGAGGCCGCCCGCGACAACGCCCTCGTTCGTACCGCCGGCGCTGAACGCGACGATCTCGATGTTGGCGGCGCCCGGGTAGGCTCCGCCGCCGGCCACGTAGACGAGCCCGTTGCCGGCCGCGACGATCGTGCCGGGATCGATGTTGTTGACACTTGCGAGCGGGCCGCCGAACTGCCCCGAGCCGCTGATCGATCCCGGGATGCTGGTGAAGGAGCCGAGGTCGCCGCCCGCATCGGTGAACCAGACCGAGCCGCCGGCGTTGCCGATGGCGTAGGCGCCGCCGTCAAACGGGGGCCCGATCGGCGCCGGCGTGCAGACGGCCGCGGGAGTGTCATTGATCTGACACCTGAAGACATTGCCGGCGTTGTCACTGATGTAGAGCGCACCGTCAGGGCCGAGCGTCATGTCCTCGGCATACCCGTTGAAGGTCGCGACGACATTCAGGCCGGGGTTGGGCGTGTCACGCGCGCCGACGGCGTAGAGCACGTTCTCGGGCTGGCCCTGATCGTTGTCCAGAACCCAGTCGTAGCCGTCAGCGTCGACGCTCGCGAAGTTGTCGGGAAGTCCGGCGTCCGCGGCCAGGCCGGTGGCGACGGTCGACTTCTGCCCGGTGGGATTGACCGCGAGCAGTTCCTGCCTGGAGCCGCCGACAGCCACCCACTCGGAGTTGGCACCGTTCGGCGCCGGCGAGAGCGCCGGCTCAACGACCGATCCAGAGCCGTCGGAGACCGGGATTCCACTGATGTTGAGCGTCTGGGTCGCGAGCCTGCGCTGCTGTGCGCTCGCGGCGGCAGGCAGCGTGAAGCAGCCACCCGCCGTAATGGCCAGCAGCGCGAGGCCATACCGCAACTTCCGGTGTGCCCAGCTTGTTCCTTGCAGGACCGACATCACTGTTCTATGAAGCTTCGCCATCACCCGTCAAACCCGCCAGCCACCGCAAGGTTGCGGGCGCTGACCGCGCTTGCCGCCACAGCCTGCCTGCTGAGCTGGGGCGCTGCGAGCGCGGGCGCCGCGACACATCGGTTGACACCGAGGGCGACACATAAACTGACACCCAAGGCGACGCAGAAGACGAGCCAGCCGGTGCCGACCTCACGCGTGTCGGTGACGACGACCTCATCGCAGCCGGTACCGAACTCGTTCCTGGGCCTGTCGATCAACGTCGACGAGATGGAGCAGTACACCGAGCAGCCCGCGTTCCCCAACTTCGTGAAGCTGCTCACGCCCGCCGGCGACGGGCCCTTCGTGCTGCGGCTCGGCGGCACCTGGTCGGACACCGCGTACTGGAACGGCGGCACCGCGCACATCATGCCGCAGTACCTGCCGCCGGCGATTGACCGTGTGACCCTCAACGACGCTTGGCTGCAGTCACTTGCAGGCGTCGTTGCCCAGACCGGCAGCAGGGTCATCCTCAACGTCAACGCTGCCGCCCACGACCCTGAGATGGCCCTCAACTACATCCAGGCCGTGGAGCGGAACCCGACCCTCCAGAACGACCTGATGGCGGTCGCGATCGGCAACGAGCCGGACCTCTACTCCGCCGGGTTCGACGGGATGACGCGCGCTAACGCACCCTGGGTCAGAAGATTCGGGCCGCTCCGCTACGACTCGTTGTACTCGCTCTATGCGGATGTGCTCGAGCGCCACCTGCCGAACCTGCCGCTCGCCGGGCCCGAGCTGTCCACGCCGAAGGCGCCGTGGGAGACGTCGCTGCTGGCCCACGATCCCGGGCAGGTGCAGATGGCGACGGAGCACTACTACGCGTACAACGCGTGCGTGGCTCAGGGCTCCTCCGGCTACCCGGAGCTTCACCGCTACTTCCGCCCGACCGACATCAGCGCCGCGACCGCCCAGATGCAGCCGGCGATCCAGGCCGCGCACGCAGCCGGGATCGAGTACCGGCTGACGGAGCTCGGTTCCTCCACCTGCCTCGGGCTCCCGTTCGTGACCGACACCTTCGCAACCAGCCTCTGGGGGCTCGATCAGCTGTTCGAGCTCATCTCGGCCGGCGTCGACGGCGTCAACTTCCACCTGCGCGCGGCCGAGCCCAACTCCGCGATCCACGCCGGCAGCACCGGCCTCAGCGCCGAGCCACTGATGTACGGGATCGCTGCGTTCGCGAGCATGCTCGGCCCGAGCGCCCATCTGAACCAGGTGCAGGGCCTGCTCCCCTCAGACGTCAAGGTCTGGGCCGTCCAGTCGATGAACGGCTGGAGCCTCGCGCTGATCAACGACACAACCGAACGCGAGCGCATCCGGGTCGCGATGCCGACCAGCGTGCCGATGACTGTCAGGGCGCTGACCGCGGCCTCGCCGTGGTCGGGCACCGCCACGTTCGGCGGACAGACGATCAGCGGAGACGGCCAATGGCAGGGCCCGGCGTCCACCTCCACCGTCACACCCGTCACCGGCGACTACTGGTTCACGGTCCCGCCTGACACGGCCGAGATCGCGACCGCCGCTACGCCGACACCAGCACCCGCAGGGTCCTGAAGCTCGGGTCGGCGGCGCCGTGCAGCCGCGCCCCTGCGGCAACCAGTGCCTCCAGGTACTCGACGACCTCGGCGGTCACGCGCTCGCCCGGGAGCAGCGTCGGCACGCCCGGCGGGTAGCCGGCGACCGACTCCGTCGAGATCCGGCCGATCGCCTCGGCGACGGGCACCGCCTCGCTCTCGCCCAGGAAGGCGTCGCGCGGCGCCACGGCGGACTCGTATCCGTGCTCTGCCGGGATCTGGCTGAGAACGCTGTGGCCGGCCGGTGGTCCCGCTGGACCTCCGGCCGGAGCAATCCGTTTCACCGTCTCGGCCAGGTCGTGAGCGACGCGGTCGAGCGGCTCGACCGGCTGGCCGATGCCCAGCACCAGCACGACCGTCGCGTGGGTGGCCAGCTCGACGTAGATGTCGTAGGTGGCCCGCAGCGCGCTCGCGACCTGATAGCCGGTCAGGCCGGTCTCGCGCACGTCGATCACGATTCGCAGCGGATCCCAGCCGGCGATGCCGGGACGTCCGAGCCATTGGTCGCCGACGATCGCGCAACCGGGAATCTCCTCGATCTCCGCCCGCGCCCGCGCGGCCGCCTTGATCGTGCGGTCCAGCAGCAGCTCGCCGTGCACCGCCAGCTGCCGCCGCGCAGCGTCGAGCGAGCCCATCAGCAGCGCGTTCGGACTGGTGGAGCGGACCAGCCGTATCGTGCGTGCGACCGCACCGGTGTCGACGCGGCCACTGCCGGCGACGAGCAGCATCGCCGACTGCGTCAGGCTGCCGACGATCTTGTGCGTCGAGGCGAGCATCGCGTCAGCGCCGAGCGCGAGCGGCGACTCGGGCAACGCCGCGTGAAAGCCGAAGTGCGCACCCCAGGCGCAATCGACGATCAGAGGGACACCGTGGCGGTGAGCGACCTCCGCACAGCCGCGAACGTCGGCAGCCATGCCGTAGTACGTCGGCGAGACGATGAACGCCGCCGCGCAGGGGCCACCGGCGGCGAGCGCCCGCTCCAGCGCCTCGGGCGTTACGCCGTGCGCGATCCCGAGCTCCGAGTCGTACTCGGGCGCGACGAACCGCGGCAGGCCGCCGGAGAGGACGAGCCCGTCGATCATGCTCGCGTGCGAGTTGCGCTGCAGGAGCACCCGCTTGCCGGGGCCGGCGAGCGCCAGGCAGAGGGCGTGGTTGCCCTGGGTCGCGCCGTTGGTCAGAAACCAGCAGCGCTCCGCGCCGTAGGCCTCGGCCGCGAGCTGCTCGGCCTGCTCGTAGGGGGTCGGGCTCGGGCCGACGTCGATGCCCTCGATGTCCTGCGGGACGTCGAGCAGCAGCGCCTCGGCGCCGAGCGCGCTGCGCAGACCCGGGTCGGCGCCGCCGCCGCCCTTGTGGCCGGGGACGTGGAAACGGGTGGAGCCGCGCAGGCCGTACGCGGCGATCGCCTCGAGGTACGGCGCGCGCGGCTGCTCAGGAGGCATTGGCGGACTTCAGCAGGTAAGCGCGCACAAAACCATCGAGGTCGCCGTCGAGCACGCGCGTGGTGTCCCCCATCTCGAAGTCGGTGCGATGGTCCTTGACCATCGAGTAGGGGTGCAGAACGTAGGAGCGGATCTGCGAGCCGAAGTTGACATCCTGGACCTCGCCGCGCTCGCGCGCGATCTCCTCGCGGCGCTCGCGCTCGGCGCGCTCGGCCAGCTTCGAGCGCAGCATCGCCATCGCCTCGGCGCGGTTGGATGACTGCGAGCGCTCGTTCTGGCACTGCACGACGATCCCGGTCGGCCTGTGCGTGATCCGCACCGCGGAGTCGGTCTTGTTCACGTGCTGACCGCCGGCGCCGCTCGCCCGGTAGGTGTCGACCTGGAGATCGTCCTCGTCGATCTCGACCTCGCCCACGTCCTCGACGACGGGCGAAACCTCGACGCCGGCGAAGCTGGTCTGGCGGCGGTTGGCGGAGTCGAACGGCGAGAGCCGCACCAGCCGGTGCACGCCCTTCTCGCTGCCGTAGAGGCCGTAGGCGTTCTCGCCCTTGACGAGGAAGGTCGCCGACTTGATCCCGGCCTCCTCCCCCGGCGATGCCTCGAGCAGCTCGACTCCGAAGCCGCGCTTCTCGGCCCAGCGCATCTCCATGCGCAGCACCATCTCAGCCCAGTCCTGGGCGTCGGTGCCGCCGGCGCCGGCGTTGATGGTCACGAACGCGTCGCCCGCGTCGTAACGGCCTGAGAACAACCGCTGCTCCTCGAGCTCGAGCAGGCGCTGCTCGACGCTTTCGACCTGCTCATCCAGCTCGGGGCCGAGCGTCGCGTCCTCCTCCGCCATCTCGGCGAGCGC
>WQWK01000051.1 GCA_009785395.1 Conexibacteraceae bacterium | reverse complement strand
CGCGCCATGATCGCGTCGGGATCGGCGGTGACCACGTGCAGCGAGCTTGTTCCCGGCCGGCACGGCGTGCTGCGCTCGCCGGTTCACGGCCTGCGTGAAACCCAGGAAGGAGCCGGCTAGATCTGAGCCGGATCCAGCAGGCCGGACTCGGTGATGACACCCGCCACGTCGGCGAGCTCCAGCACCCTGTAGGCGGAGACCGCGCCCAGCTTCTCAACGCTGGCCAGCACGAACGTCTCGGCGGCGCGGGCCGACAGCGCGCGCTTCATCGCCGCCTCCTCCGGGTCCCCGGTGGTGAGCCCGTGGTCGCGGTGGACCCCGGTGACGCCGAGCAGGAAGAGGTCGGCTGTGACGGCCGCGGCCGCCTCGACGGTGGCGGCCCCGCAGGCGACGGCGGAATGCTTGTAGACGCGGCCACCGAGCAGCAGGATCTCAACGCTCGGGTGCGGCACGAGCGCGGCGGCGATGGTGGGGCTGTGGGTGATCACGGTCGCCCGCAGGTTGGACGGGAGCGCGCGGGCAACGGCCAGCGTGGTCGTGCCCCCGTCGAGGATCACGCGATGACCTGGCCGGATCAGCTCCAACGCGCGCGCCGCCACACGTAGCTTGCTCTCGGGCTCGACGTCCGCGCGTGTCGCGTAGTCAGCCAGTGCGGGCGAGACCGGCACCGCGCCCCCGTAGACACGCTGGCAGAGGCCGGCCGCGGCGAGGTCGCGCAGGTCCCGGCGGATGCTGTCCTCTGAGACCCCGAACTCGAGGGCCAGATCGCGGGCAACGAGCTTGCCATCGGTGCGCAGGCGGCTCAGCAGGAGATCACGGCGTTCAGCGACGAGCATCTGCACGGTTGAGCATACTCGACCACCGATCCTGCACGATTATGCGGTATTGTGCACGATCATGAAGAAACCACAGATCATCCTCATCGCAGGCCCCTACCGCTCAGGCACGAACGACGACCCCGCCAAAATGGCCGAGAACCTCAAGCGGCTCGAGCAGGCCGCCTGGCCGATCTTCAAGGCCGGGCACATTCCCATGATCGGGGAGTGGGTTGCGCTGCCGGTACTGAGCAGCGCGGGCGCCAACGGCCCGCTGGATCCACTCGCCGAGCAGGTGATGTACCCGACCGCTGAGCGTCTTCTTCAGCACTGCGACGCCGTCCTGCGCCTCCCCGGGGAGTCGAGAGGCGCCGATCAGGACGTGACGATCGCGCGCGAGCGCGGGATCCCGGTCTACAACTCGCTGGAGGAGGTGCTGAAGATCGGCCAGCCGATCTCCGTGGTCCAGGCTGAGTCGGGCGGGGTGTCCGTGTAGTACTCGCGGATCGGGCCGTCGACGCCGAGTTCGTGGCGGGTGACGTGGGCGGCGAGCGCGCCGTACGCCAGGTCGAGGTTCTCGACCGGACCGTGAAACGTGGTCGTCGCGAGCTCGGCCGCCGGGATGACGGTGAAGTCGACGCGCCCCACCGGCTGCAGCTCACCGACGCAGGGGATGAATGCGGTCGCCTGGCCGCGCTCGAAGCCGAAGAGGTCATCGGTGAAGATGCCGGCCGGGGGACCAGCCATCATCACGTTCTGCGCGGTGAGGGTTGCGCGCAGCTCGCCGAGCGCGCCCGGCAGCCACAGGCCCAGGCTCTCCTTGTCAACCGTCTCACTGATCGCGGCGGCCGGCGTCGCCTGCACGTTGTTGTAGGTGATCGGGAACGAGTCGTTGGCCGCGGGCGCGTCGTCCAGCAGGTTGCGCAGCGACGCCACGGCCGTCTGCGTCTCCGTGAGGGTCGCCTGCAGCGCGTCCAGATGGGACGCGATCACCGCGTTGCGGGTTGCCGCGTCGGGAGCGCCGAGGACGCTGCGGATCTGCTCGAGCGGCATCTGCAGATCACGGAAACGGCGGATCACCTGGGCGGTGGGGATCTGGTCGGGCGTGTAACGCCTGTAGTTGGTGAACGGATCGACGTCGGCGGGCTCGAGCAGCCCGATCTGGTGGTAGTGGCGGAGCATCTTCACGCTCATCAACGTCGCGCGCGAGAAGTCACCTATGGAGAGAGATGATGTGGTCATGGCCGTATTTTCAGGCCTCCCACTGTAGGAGAGTCAAATGCGAAATTGGGGCTTGACCCTCCCACCGGGGCACGCCAGATCCTTCTCTCAAGCCGGAATCAGCCGGCGGAAAACAGAGGAGGATCATCACCATGTCAACCATCACCGAGCAGAAGCAGATGGACGCAATCGTCATCCAGTCGAGCGGGCTGCCCGCCGAGTCGCTGGCGCTGCGGACCGAGGCGGTGCCGCAGGCCGGACCCGGTGAGGTCCTGATCGAGGTGCGCGCGGCCGGGGTGAGCCCGTTCGACGCAGTGAACGCGCTCGGCTACATCGGCACGCCGCTGCCGGTCATCTCCGGGCTTGACTACGCCGGGGTCGTCGTCTCCGAGGGTCCGCACCAGGGCCGGGAGGTCTACGGGAGCGCGCTGCGGCTGGGCATGAGCTGGGCGGGTACGCACGCGAACTACATCGCCCTGCCCGAGACGTGGCTCTCGACCAAGCCCGAGAGCCTGAGCATGGTCGAGGCCGGCGCCATCGGTGTCGCATACTCCTCCGCCTGGCACACACTGATCGAGATGGGCCAGCTGAAGCCCGGCGAGACCGTTCTGATCACGGCCGGAACCGGCTCGGTCGGCAGGGCCGCGGCGCAGATCGCGCGCTGGCGCGGCGCAACGCCGATCGTCGGCGGCCGGCGTGACCCGGGCGATGCCGAGCACTTCATCGACACCAGCACGACCGACCTGGCCGCAGCGGTGCAGGAGATCACCGGCGGGCGCGGGGCTGACCTGGTCCTGGACACGTTCGGCGGGTCGCTGCTGCAGCCGGCGATCAAGAGCCTGCGCTTCCGCGGCCGCCTGGTCGGGCTGATCTCAAAGGAGCAGCAGGTGGAGATCGACGTCGCCGACCTCTACGCGCGGGAGATCCAGATCAGCGCGCTCGCGAGCCTGTTCCTCGAGGGGACCGAGATCGCGAGCACCTTCGACCAGCTCGGAGTGCTGTTCGATAAGGGCGTGCTGACCCCGCCGGCGTACAAGACCTGGCCGCTGGCACAGGCAGCCGAGGCCTACCAGGCCGTGCTGGAGGGGACCTCCGGCGTGAAGCAGGTGCTGTTGCCGGCGTAAGACGCGACAGCGGTGGGGGTGGCCCCGCTTGGCCACCCCCACCGAGAAATGCGGTCAGAAGCTGACCGGACCATCGGTAGGATCAGGATGCAGTGCCCGGATTCGAGCTAGATGCCACGTTCAGTCCGACGGCCGACCAGCCGGCGGCGATCGCCGCGCTCGCGGAGGGGATCGAGCAGGGCGACCGGGCGATGACGCTTTTGGGCGCGACCGGCACCGGCAAGACGATGACGATGGCGGCGACGATCGCCGAGGTCAACCGCCCGGCGCTGGTGATCGCGCACAACAAGACGCTGGCGGCGCAGCTGTGCAACGAGTTCCGCACGTTCTTCCCGCGCAACGCGGTCGAGTACTTCGTCTCGTACTACGACTACTACCAGCCCGAGGCCTACGTGCCGTCGAAGGACCTCTACATCGAGAAGGACTCGGCGATCAACAACGAGATCGACCGGCTCAGGCACGCGGCGACCGCGGCGCTGTTCGCACGGCGGGACGTGCTGATCGTCGCCTCGGTGTCATCGATCTACGGACTCGGTTCGCCCGAGGTCTACGACGAGAACCTGCAGACGCTCGTGAAGGGCTCGATGATCGACCGCGACGGCCTCTTGCGCAAGCTCGTCACGATCCAGTACAACCGCAACGACACGGCGCTCGCGCGCGGCACCTTCCGCGTGCGCGGGGAGACGCTTGAGATCTGGCCGGCCTACGCCGAGACGGCCTACCGGATCAGCATGTTCGGCGACGAGGTCGAGCACCTGCAGCACTTCGACCCGGTCACCGGCGAGCTGATCGAGGACGACCTCGAGCACGTTGCGATCTGGCCGGCCTCGCATTACAACGTCCGCGAGGGGTATGTGGAGGAGGCCGTCGCGGCGATCGGCGCCGAGCTCGAGGAACGCTGCGCCGAGCTCGACGCTCAGGGCAAGCTGCTCGAGTCCCACCGGCTGCGGCAGCGCACCCAGTACGACATGGAGATGCTGCGGGAGATGGGCTTCTGCAGCGGCATCGAGAACTACAGCCGCATCCTCGACGGGCGCAAGGCGGGCGAGCGTCCGTACTGCCTGCTCGACTACTTCCCGGATGACTTCGTGTGCTTCATCGACGAGTCGCACCAGACGGTGCCGCAGATCGGCGGCATGTACGAGGGCGACCGCAGCAGGAAGCAGACGCTCGTCGATTACGGGTTCCGGCTGCCGTCGGCGCTGGACAACCGCCCCCAGACCTTCCAGGAGTTCCTCAGCATCACGCCGCAACTCGTGTTCGTGTCGGCCACCCCCGGCGAGTACGAGCGCACGCACTCGCCGCGGGTGGTCGAGCAGATCGTGCGGCCGACCGGGATCGTTGACCCGGAGATCGAGGTGCGCGAGACCAGGAACCAGATCGACGACCTGATGAACGAGATCAGGACGCGGGTCGATCGCGACGAGCGCGTGCTGGTCACGACGCTCACCAAGAAGATGTCGGAGGACCTGACCGACTATCTGCTCGAGATGGGCTTCAAGGTCCGGTATCTGCACTCCGAGGTCGACACGCTCGAGCGCATCCAGATCATCCGCGAGCTGCGGCTGGGTGAGTTCGACGTGCTCGTCGGGGTCAACCTGCTGCGCGAGGGGCTCGACCTGCCCGAGGTGTCGCTGGTCGCGATCCTCGACGCCGACAAGGAGGGCTTCCTGCGCGGCGCCACGTCACTGATCCAGACGATCGGGCGGGCGGCCCGCAACGTCGGCGGCGTGGTGCTGATGTACGCGGACAAGGAGAGCGCGGCGATGCGCGCCGCGATCGACGAGACCGACCGCCGCCGCGAGATCCAGCTCGCGTACAACCTCGAGCATGGGATCACGCCGGAGACGATCACGAAGGGCATCTCCGACATCGCCGAGTTCCTGCAGGCCGAGGGGAAGGTGCCGAAGTCGCGCCGCCGGCGCCAGCGCGAGGCCGCGGGCACGCTGCCGCCGGCGGAGATCGAGCGGCGGATCGTCGAGCTCGAGGAGGAGATGCTCGCCGCCGCCGAGGATCTGCGCTTCGAGTACGCCGCCAAGCTGCGCGACGAGATCCGCGACTTCAAGCGCGAGCTCGACGTGGCGGTCGCGGAGGGACGCGTGGCGTAGTGACCGTCGAAGCCGTTGATGGCGCGGTGGTGGATGCTGTGCGGGCGGCGTGCTCGGCGCGCCTGGGCGGGGCGGTCGATTCCGCCTTCGGCGAGTTCCTCGCCGAGTACTACAGGTGGGTCCCGGCCCATGACCTGCTCGATCGCACGCCCGAGAACCTGGCGGGGGCGGCGCTGCACCAGTGGGAGAGCGCCTCGCGGCGAGAGCCCGGAGAGGTCAGCGTCGAGGTCTACAACCCCGAGCCCGAGCGGGACGGCTGGAGCTCGCCGTACACCGTGGCGGAGATCATCACCGACGACATGCCGTTCCTGGTCGATTCGGTCTCGATGGAGATCATCCGGCAGGGCTTCGAGATCGAGCTGGTGATCCATCCGCTGGTGCAGGGCCGCCGGCATGACGCAGAGTCGGTGATCCATGTCGAAGTGAGGCGCGAGCGCGATCCCGCCCGCCTCGAGGCGCTGGACGCGGGCCTGCGGGGCGTGCTGGAAGCGGTGCACAGGGTCGTGCGCGACCGCGAGCCGATGACGGCGCACGCACGCGAGCTGGCGGAGTCATACGACTTTCTCGCCTGGCTGGCTGCGGACAACTTCACGTTCCTCGGCTACCGCGAGTACGTGCTCGAGGGGCGCACGCTGGAGGCTGTTGAAGGGACCGGCCTCGGCATCCTGAGCGGGCCTGCGCGGGCGGCGGAGCTGAGTGACCGGGCGCTGGCGCTCGCCCGCGGGCCGGATCCGCTGGTGCTGACCAAGGCGCGGGGGCGAGCGCGAGTGCACCGCCCGGCGCGCATGGATTACGTGGGTGTCAAGAGATTCGCTGCCGACGGCAGCGTCACGGGGGAGCGGCGCTTCATCGGCCTCTACACGGCAGCCGCGCGACGCACGCCGCCGGACCAGATCCCGGTCGTGCGGGAGAAGGTCGCCCGGATCATGGCGGAGACCGCCTTCCATGACGACAGCCATGATTGGCGCAGGCTCACCGAGATCCTGGCATCACTCCCGCGCGAGCTCCTGATTCAGGCGGATTACGAGGAGCTGTTCACGATGGCGGTGGGTTTGCTCGGAGTGGGCGAGCGCCCGCAGGTGCGCCTGTTCACCGCTCGGGATCCGCTCGACCGGTTCCTCACCTGTGTGCTGTGCCTGCCGCGCGACCGCTTCACCACGAGCAACGCGCGGCACGCCAGCGAGATCCTTTCGCGCGCGTTCGGCGGGGACGAGGTCGACTGGAATCTGGTGCTCGACGACTCGCCGGTTGCGCGGCTCGACCTGCAGATGTACTGCCCCGACGGCGTGCGCGAAGCCGATCTGCCGACGGTCGAGCGGGAGATCGCCGCCGAGACCCGCCCGTGGGGCGAGGCGCTGCGGACCGCACTGATCGCCGAGGAGGGTGAGGAACGCGGCACGGCCCTGTACGCGGAATACGCGGCCGCGTTCCCGCCCGGCTACTGGCCGGACGTCGACCCGGCTTCGGCGCTGGACGACATCGAGCGGATCGGACAGTTGCAAGCGCAGGGCGGAGCGATCCTGCACGTCTACCGCGACGCCGAGAACGCCAGAAACCCGGTGCGCTGCAGGCTGCTCAGCCTGACTCCCGCGGCGCTCTCGGACCTGGTGCCGACGTTCGAGCACATGGGCACCCAGGTCGGTGACGAGCGCTTCTACGAGATCCACCCGGCCGGCGGGAATCCGGTCTGGATCTATGACATCGGCCTGCGCTGCCACCCGGCCGACCTCGAGCGGGCCGGCGATGAGTTCGCCGCAACCTTCCTCGACGTGTGGTCCGGCGCGCTCGAGGATGACGCCCTCAATACGCTGGTCATGCGCGCCGGTCTGACCGGGCGCCAGATCTCGGTGCTGCGCGCGATCGTGGCCTACCTGAGACAGGCGGCGATCCCGTTCTCGAACGCCTACATGGTCGCGACGCTCGTCCGCAACCCGGAGGTGTCAGCCAAGCTCGTGAGGCTGTTTGAGGCGCGCTTCGATCCCGACTTTGATCCCGACGCGCAGGGGTTCCCCGTGACCGACGCTCTGCGCTCCGAGATCGGCACCGCGATCGACGGCGTCGACAGCCTCGACGCCGACCGGATCCTGTCGAGTGTCCTGGCGGTGACCGAGGCGATGCTGCGCACCAATTACTTCCGCGAGCCGGCCCCCGAGTACCTGTCGTTCAAGCTCGACGCCGCGAGCCTCGACCTGCTCCCGCTTCCCCGGCCCCGTTACGAGATCTTCGTCTGCTCGCCGCGCGTGGAGGGGATTCACCTGCGCGGCGGCCGGGTCGCCCGCGGCGGGCTGCGCTGGTCGGATCGCCGCGAGGACTTCCGCACCGAGGTGCTCGGGCTGATGAAGGCACAGATGGTCAAGAACTCGCTGATCGTGCCGGTGGGATCCAAGGGCGGGTTCGTGCTCAAACGGGCCCCGGCCCCGGCGGAGGGACGCGAGGCGCTCCAGGCGGAGGGGATCGAGTGCTACAAGACCTTCCTGCGCGGGCTCCTGGACGTCACCGACAACTATGCCGGAGACAGCGTTGTGGCACCCCACCGGGTGGTCCGTTACGACGACGATGACCCCTACCTCGTCGTGGCCGCGGACAAGGGGACCGCCACGTTCTCCGACATCGCCAACGACATCGCGATCGGTTACGGCTTCTGGCTCGGTGACGCGTTCGCCTCCGGCGGCTCGCACGGGTATGACCACAAGGCGATGGGGATCACCGCGCGCGGAGCCTGGGAATCGGTCAAGCGTCATTTCCGCGAACTGGGCATCGACAGTGAGCATGACGACTTCACCGTCGTCGGAATCGGTGACATGTCCGGCGACGTTTTCGGCAACGGGATGCTTCGCTCGGAGCACATCAGGCTGGTGGCCGCCTTCAACCACGCGCACATCTTTGTGGACCCTCAACCCGATGCGGCGGTCAGTTTCGCCGAGCGCCGGCGGCTGTTCGAGTTGCCGCGGTCCGGTTGGTCTGACTATGACACCGGGCTGATCTCGGAGGGCGGCGGCGTCTGGCCGCGCACCGCCAAGTCGATTCCGGTATCGCCACAGATGGCCGAGGCGCTCGGAGTCCCGGCCTCGGCCCGCCGGCTCTCACCCACAGAGCTGATCTCCGCGATCCTGCGCGCCCCGGTGGACCTTCTGTACAACGGCGGTGTCGGCACATACGTGAAGGCCGCCACCGAGACCAACAGTGCCGTCGGCGACCGTTCCAACGATGCGGTCCGGATCAACGGCGCCCAATTGCGCTGTCGGGTAGTGGCCGAGGGAGGCAACCTCGGTGTGACCCAGCGCGGCCGGATCGAGTACGCGCTCAGCGGCGGCCCCGGCCAGGACGGCGGCATGATCTTCACTGACGCGGTTGACAACGTCGCGGGGGTGAACTGCTCGGATCACGAGGTGAACATCAAGATTCTCCTGGACGATCTGATCGCCGGCGGCGAGGTTCGCTCCGAGGACCGCGACGCGGTGCTGGTGTCGATGACCGACGCCGTCGCCGAGGAGGTGCTCTATGACAGCTTCGTGCAGACGCAGGCACTGTCGATCGCAGTGGCCAAGGCGGCTGAGATGCGCGAGGTGTACGGGCGACAGATCCGTTGGCTCGGGGTGAATGCCGGGCTCGACCGTGACATCGAGGTGCTGCCGTCGGATGAGGCGCTCGCGCAGCGGCGCTCCGAGGGGCGCAGCCTCGTGGCTCCCGAGCTGTGCGTGCTGATGGCCCAGTGCAAGATCGCGCTGAGTGCGGAGCTGCTCGAGTCCGATCTGCCCGACGACCCGTACATGGTGGGTGATCTGGAGCGTTACTTCCCGGTGCCGCTGGGTACCGGCGCCGCGTCGGCCGACCGCGCCCCGGAAGGGGCGGGCGGGGCCGAGCGGTACACGCGGCAGATCCATGGGCACCGTGTGCGCCGGGAACTGGTGGCCACGATCGTGGCCAATCAGATCGTCGACCGCGCCGGGATCAGCTTCGCCTTCCGGCTCGCGGAGGAGACGGGACTCGGCGCCGCACAGCTGGCGCGGGCCTTCTCCGTGGCGCGCGAGGTGTTCGCGATGCGCGAGTTCTGGGACGGGATCGAGGACCTGGGTGGGCGTGTGAGCGCGGAGACGGAGCGCGCCATGCTCAACGAGGGCCGCGTCCTGGTGGACCGCGCCACGCGCTGGCTGGGGAGGATGCACACCCGCTCGGAGATCGACGTGACGGCCACGGCTGAGCACTTCGCGGCCGGAGTGCGCCAGCTCTATGCCGCGATCCCCGAGGTGCTTCCCGCTCGCGAGCGCGAGACCTACGACGCCCGCCTGCGGGACCTGCTCGCGGCCGACGTCGTGCCCGAGCTGGCGCGACGCACGGCCGCGATGCCCGCACTGCTGTCGGCCTTCGACCTCGTCGAGGACGCGCTCGCGTCGGGCTGCAGCCAGGCGCTGGTCACGCGCGTGTACTTCGGGATGAGCGATCGCCTCGAGCTCGGCTGGTTGCGCGACCGGGTGCTGGACCTGCCTCGCGCGGATCGCTGGCAGTCGCTCGCCCGGTCGGCGCTGCGCGACGACCTGCACGAGCTCCATCGCGATCTCACGCGGGAGATCCTGGACCGCTGCGCCGCCAAGGTTCCCAGCGATCCGGAGGAGGCCGCGCAGATCGCGGCGGCGACAATCGACGCCTGGCTGGCCGAGAACGAGGGCGCCGTGGCGCGAGCCGACGGAGTTCTGCGCGATGTCCAGGCGTCGAACACATACGACGCGACGACCCTGCCGGTGGTCCTGCGGGAGCTGAAGAATCTCACCCCGCAGGAAGCCGCCTGAGCGAACGTCTGTTCGATCCTTTAAAATCACTGCCGTGGATCAGCTGATCGTCTCGGGCGCCCGGGAGCACAACCTCAAGGACATCACGGTCGCGATCCCGCGGGACTCGCTGACGGTCATCACGGGGCTCTCCGGGTCGGGCAAGTCCTCGCTCGCGTTCGACACGATCTATGCCGAGGGACAGCGCCGTTACGTCGAGTCGCTGTCGGCTTACGCGCGCCAGTTCCTGGGCCAGATGGACAAGCCCGACGTGGACTCGATCGAGGGGTTGTCGCCGGCGATCTCGATCGATCAGAAGACGACCTCGCGCAACCCGCGATCGACGGTCGGGACGGTCACCGAGATCTATGACTACCTGCGCCTGCTGTGGGCTCG
>WQWK01000050.1 GCA_009785395.1 Conexibacteraceae bacterium | reverse complement strand
TTGCCGTCACGCAGATGTCGCGCGAGCGGCGCCAGCCAGTCCTCGTCGAGCGCCGCATCGGTGACGTCGATCAGCGGCCACACGAGCCGGGCGGGCTGCCAGGGGTCGCTGTCGGGAGCGATCCCGCTGGCCAGCGCCAGGGTCGTGGCGACGAGGCTGCCGGGGGGCGGGAAGTCGACGTTCGCGCAGACCCCGTCGCGCCCGCCGTCGCGCCCGCCGTCGCGCCCGCCGTCCCGCCCGCCGTCCCGCCCGCCCCGCGCGCCGAGCCGCCCCGCGAGCCGCTGTGTCAGCCAGCGCTCGATGCCGCGCGTCGGAACCGCGACGACCTCGGTCGCGAACGGGTCGGCCGGGGCCTCGGCCAGCAGCTCGGCGAGCGCGTCGGCCAGCACGTCGGCACGTTCGGCACGGTGGATGTGAAGCATCGCCCCGAAACTCTAAGCTCCGTTGCCGATGCGACTGGAAGGGATCGAGGCCGGTGACATCGTCGAGGTCGACCGCATGGGGCGGCGCTTTCACGCGCTCGTCACCGGTGGCGTGCTCGGGGGCCTCGCGATCCAGCCGCTGGATCGCAAAGTCACGTACCGTTCCTGCCGCGCGCGTGACGTCGTCGCGCACTGGGCCAAGCGCGGCCGCCCGCGCGCGACCAGCGAGCCGTCGCAGCCGGAGGTGCTGCAGCTCGAGCTTGACCTCACGACGCGCGACCACTGAGAACAATTGGAGGGAGCTCGATGAACGACGACTGGCGAGTCAAGGTCACCTGCCAGAACAGCCCCGCGGCGGCCAAGCTCGGTGAGCAGCTGGGCGGGGGCGAGTTCGAGCACGACATGCAGGGCGCCGCGGGCGAGCGCGTGATCGTCTCCGTCGACGGCCCCGAGCTGTTCCTGTATGCCGGCACGCGCGAACAGGCCGAGCGGGCGACCGCGGCCGTCCAGGCGCTCGCGACACGCTCGGGCGCGAGCGTCGACACGGAGCTGCGCCGCTGGCACCCCGCCGCCGACGAGTGGGTTGACCCGGACGTGCCGCTTCCCGCCGGCGCGGACGCAGTCGCCGCCGAGCACGCTGAGCTGATCGCGGAGGAGCGCCAGGAGTCGGAGTCGCTGCACGCCTCCGAGTACGAGGTCCGGGTCAGCACCCACTCGCATCGGGACACGGTCGAGCTGGCCCGCACGCTGGGCGCTGACGGGATCCCGTGCCTGCGCCGCTGGCGCTACCTGCTGATCGGCGCTGCCGACGAGGATGCCGCCAAGGCGCTCGCCAATCGCATCCGCATGATCGCGCCCGAGGGCAGCACGATCGAGGTCGAAGCCACGCTGGCCGAGGTGGCGGCGGAGACGCCTGCAAACCCGTTTTCAGTGTTTGGCGGGCTCGGCGGCTGAGGCGTATTGTGCGGTCAGAGGGATTCACAGGCTCAGGAGAGGGGTCATGGATTCAGCATCTGGCGTACACGGCGGATCGGGCGTAGGCGACGGATCGCGCGCAAACGGCGACCCGGGGGCACACGACGGAGCGGGCGGAAACGGCGCCCCAGGGGCAGTCGACGGAGCGGTGATCAGGAGCCTGATCCCGGCGCGGCTCGACCGCATCCCGTGGTCGAAGTTCCACACGCGGATGATCATGGCCCTCGGTGTGGCCTGGATCCTCGACGGGCTCGAGATCACGATCGCCGCCAACCTCAGCGCGGCCTTCACCCAGAAGAGCACGCTGAACCTGAGCACCAGCCAGGCAGCGGACATCGCCACCTATTACCTGATCGGCGAGGTCATCGGCGCGCTGCTGTTCGGACGCCTGTCGGACAAGCTGGGGCGCAAACGGCTGTTCGTGGTCACGCTGGGCATCTACCTGGTCGGCAGCGGCCTGACCGCGGCCACGCAGGCCGGCGGCGGCTGGATCGTCTTCCTGTACGGGACGCGCATCATCGCGGGCATGGGCATCGGCGGCGAGTACGCCGCGATCAACTCCGCGATCGACGAGATGATGCCGGCGCGCTACCGCGGCCGTGTCGACATCGCCGTCAATGGCACCTATTGGGCCGGGGCGATTCTCGGCACCGCCGCGACGCTGTGGATCCTGAACGGGATCTCGCCCGACACCGGCTGGCGCATCGCGTACCTGGTCGGCCCGGTGCTCGCCGTGGTGATCGTCTTCGTCCGCAAGAACCTGCCGGAGAGTCCGCGCTGGCTGCTGATGCACGGACACGCGGAGCAGGCTGAGAGCGAGATCGCCGTGATCGAGCGAGAAGCCGAGCAATCACGCGGACCGCTGCCCGACGTCGACGATGACGCCGCGATCGAGATCGTGCCCACCGAGAGGATGGGGTACCTCGAACTGGTGCGCACCCTGTTCCGGACCTACCCGTCGCGCTCGACGCTGGTCGCCTCGCTGATGGCCACCCAATCGTTCCTGTACAACGCGATCTTCTTCACCTACGGACTGGTGTTGAAGTTCTACTTCAACGTCCCTGTCAACCAGGTTCCGTACTACTTCTTCGCGTTCGCCGCCGGCAACCTGGCGGGGCCGCTGACGATCGGCAAGCTGTTCGACTCGATCGGCCGCCGCAAGATGATCTCCGGCACCTACGTGCTCGCCGGCAGCCTGCTCGTGCTCTCGGCGATCCTGTTCAAGGACGGGGACCTCAACGCGACCACCCAGACGATCGCCTGGACCGTGATCTTCTTCTTCGCCTCAGCCGGGGCGAGCGCCGGCTACCTGACGGCGAGCGAGGTCTTCCCGCTCGAGGTGCGGGCGCAGGCGATCGCCGTCTTCTTCGCGATCGCCCAGTGCTTCGGCTTCGCGGGGACGAAGCTCTTCGGCCACCTGATCGGCACCGGCCACGACAAGAACGCCCTGTTCGGCGGTTACCTGCTCGGTGCCGGGATGATGATCGCCGGCGGTTTCGTCGCCGCCTTCCTGGCGGTCGATGCCGAGGGCAAGTCGCTCGAAGAGATCGCTCCGCCGTTGTCGCTGGCGTCCAAGGCCCATGCCCCGGTTCCGCGGCCCGGTCCGCCGGTCGCGCCGGGTGGGGTCGCCAGTTCAGATTTGGCGTGATCGCCGGCGGCCCAGCCCTCAGACCGTGAAGACGATCTTGCCGGAGGTCTCGCCCGCGAGCATCGCCTCGAAGCCGGCACGGGCGTCCGCCAGCGGCAGCGTCTGAGAGATCGCCGGCTCGATCCTGCGCGTCACGACCAGCCGGACGAGGCGCTCGAGCTCGTCGCGCGTGCCCATCGTCGAGCCGATGACCGACAGCTGGAGGAAGAAGACGCGGCGCAGGTCGGCGGGCGGCGCGTCGCCGGTGGTAGCGCCCGAGATCACGACGACGCCGCCCTGCTTGAGCGATTTGAGCGAGTGCGACCAGGTGGCCGCGCCGGTCGTCTCCATCACGGCGTCGACGCGCTCGGGCAGTCGCGCACCCGGCTCGAACGCCGCATCGGCGCCGAGCGCCAGCGCCAGCGCCCGCTTCTCCTCGGTGCGGCTGGTTGCCCAGACGCGCACGCCCGCGCCGGCGGCGAGCGTGATCAGCGCGGTGCCGACACCGCCGCTCGCGCCCTGCACGAGGATCGTCTGGCCGGGCTTCACATCCCCGCGCGTGAACAGCATCCGGTAGGCGGTCAGCCACGCCGTCGGCAGGCAGGCGGCGTGCTCGAAGCTCAGCTCGGGCGGCTTGGGGATGAGGTTGCGCCGCGGCACCGCGACCCTCTGCGCCAGCGCGCCCTGATGGCGCTCGGAGAGCAGCGTGCGCTTCGGATCGAGCGTCTCGTCGCCCGTCCAGCTCCCGGAGCCGATCACCGCGTGCACGATCACCTCGTTGCCGTCCGGGTCGGTGCCGGCGGCATCGCAGCCGAGGATCATCGGGAGCCGCTCGGCGGGCAGACCGACGCCGCGCAGCGACCACAGGTCGTGATGGTTGAGCGACACGGCCCGCACGTCGACGCTCACCCAGCCGTCGGCCGGCTCGGGCTCGGGGCGCTCCCCGATCACGAGTCCCTGCAGCGGGTCCTCGGCGTTCAGCTCTGCGGCGTAGGCGGCCAGCACGCACGTATTGATATCGAACCGCGCCGGGATGGGTGCCGGAGGCGGCGGGCTTTGCCGCCTCCGGCGTTATCAGTCCTCGCGGGGCTGGGCGCCGGCGGCCACGGGCTCGGGCTCAGCCTGCTCGTCGTGCACGGCTGTGTCCGACTCGGGCACGAACTCCGGCCGCGGCGCCGGTGTCGGTGGCGCGTCCTGGACGACCGTGGCCGGCTCGGCGACCGTGGCCGGTGCCGCGGGCGACGGCTCGACCGCCGGGCGCGTGACCACGCGTCCGAGCGCGAACGCGGCCACGCCGACGATCACGACGCCGAGGCCGTAGAAGGCGGCAGTGAGCTCGAGCACCTGTCGTGTGGTCCCGTAGAGCGGGCCGCCGATCGGCGTGGCGCCGTGGTCCCAGAGCCTGCTGACGGCCGGCCCGACGGCGAACCAGGCGCCGCCCGCCATCGCGATCCAGGCGGCCACGGTGCCGCTGACGCGGTGGCCGGCGCGCAGCAGCAGCAGGCCGCCGACGATCACCGCGGCGCCGGGGAGGAAGCTGAGCCACAGGCGCTGCGTTGTGATGTGCCAGGTCTGGTTGGAGCCGAAGGCCAGTCCGAAGTAGGGACCGACGAGCGGGGCGAGCCCGCCCCACAGCCCCAGGATGACGAGCAGGCCGCCGCAGACGGCTCCGGTTGAGCGTGAGATGCGCACGTTAAGCACCCCTTTCCAGTGTGTTTTTCGGCGCAGGTCCGGGGTTTAACTTCCCGGCATCGGATCCTTCGAACCCTGCTGGGCTACGCGATGCGGTTCCTGATCCACCAGACCGCCAGCGCGAGGCAGACGGCGGACAGCGCCAGGAATACGCCGCCCTCGATCGCCTGCAACGGCCAGAAGCGGCTCGCCGGCTGGTAAATCCAGCTGCTGAGGATGTGGTGCTGCGCGATGCAATGGCTGTTGAGGTCGCCGTCGTTGGTCAGGCATTTGCGCAGCACCGCGTAGGCGGCGGCCGACCCGTGCGGTCCGGAGTAGCTCTGGCTGATCACCCACGCATGGCGGATTCCGGCCGGACCGTCCGGGGGGTGCGTCAGAGCGTGGACCGGCGGGATCAGGTGCTCGCGCAGGCTGCGCATCAGCAGCCTCGCGAGCAGGTAGGCGCCGAAGCCGCCGGCCACGGCGAGGCCCGTCCTGCGGGTGATGCTGCCGATCGCCAGTACGAGGCTGGCGGCGAACAGGGCGTAGGCGAAGGGCACGATCCCTTCCAGATCGAACGCGGTTGGGTCCACGCGTCCGCCCAGCAGATCGAGTGGGTGCCGCCAGTACGCGGCCAGCGCGATCAGGACCACGCTGGACAGCACGACGACGCCGAGCATGAAGCCGATCCGGGCGGCGAGCCAGCGCCGCGGGGTGATGCTCTGCGTCCATGCGAGCCGGTAGGTCCCCTGATCGAACTCGAGCACGAGCGGCGTCGCTGCCAGCACCCCGAACAGCCCGGGCGCGAGGCCGATCCAGGGACCGAGCTGGCTCATCCCGTCGAACCGCGTCACGAAGCTCTGGGCCTGCAGCGCGCAGCTCCGCGGCAGCGAGTCGCCGGCCGCGGCGCCGCACGGGGCCAGGCCGAGCTCGTTGAAGACCGAATGCATGTGCGCGCCGGTGAGCACGAGCAGCGCCGCCAGGCCGAGCAGAAGCCCCGCCAGCAGCGCGTTCTCAGACCGTCCCTGCCGCCAGGCCACCCAGGTCACGCCGCGGTCAGCTCCTGTGCCGGGGCCTCGCCGGGGTCGAGCGCCAGATATGCCAGAACGATCTGCTCGAGGCCGACGTCCGAGACCTGCCAATGCGAGTCATAGACGTGCCCGTTGGCACGGACGAGCACGCTGGTCTGGCGCTCGGTGCTGTGGCTGTCGATCACCGCGTGCAGGCGCTCGAGCTCGTCGACATCACGCCGCATGCCGGTCAGCAGCCGGTGGGACTGGACGATCTCCTCGGTGGAGCCGGTGAGCAGCACGCGCGCACGGGAGAGGATCACCAGGTGGTCGCAGACGCGCTCGAGCTCCGCCAGGATGTGTGAGGAGAGCACGACCGTGACGCCCTGCTCGGCGACGGCCTCCATCAGGGCGGAGAGGAACTCGCGGCGCGCCAGCGGATCCAGTGACGCGGCCGGCTCATCCAGCAGCAGCAGCTCGGGGCGCTTGGCCAGGGCCAGCGTGAGCGCCACCTGCGCCTGCTGGCCGCCCGACAGCTTGCCGACCCGCTGCTGTAGCCGCAGCCCGAGATGCTCGAGCCGTTGGCGTGCGAGGTCGTCGTCCCAGCGATTGTTGAGCTTGCGCCCGAACTTGAGCAGCTCCGCGAGCGTGAAGCCGCGATAGAGCGGGTGGTCCTGGGCTACGAACCCGATCCGGGGCAGCACCATCATCGGATCACGGCGCGGTGACCAGCCGAGCGTCTCGATCGTCCCCTCGCTGGGCGCGATCGTCCCGACCGCCATCTGCAACAGCGTGGTCTTGCCGGCACCATTCGGTCCGACCAGCGCGGTCACGGAGCCGGCGGGAATCTGCAGGCTGCAGCCGCGCAGGGCCCAGTTGGAGCCGTAGCGCTTGCCTGCACCCTCGCAGCTCAGTGCGGGAGCGGCGATCACGCGACTGCCCTCAATCGCAACTGGGGGCGGATGGTGGAGGCGACGAGCGCTTGGATCGCCTCGTCGTCGAGCCCGGCGGCGCGGGCGCTGGCAAGCCAGGCGATCAGCTCGGTCTGCAGCGGCCGGTAATCGCGCTCCGCCGTTGCCAGCTCGGCGACCGGCGCGACAAACGTGCCCTGGCCGCGCCGCCCCTCGACCACGCCCGCGAGGTCCAGTTCCCGGTAGGCCTTCATGACCGTGTTGGGGTTGATCGCGAGGCTGGCCACGACCTCCTTGATCGTGGGCAGCTGATCGCCCTCGCGCAGCACGCCCAGGCTGATCGCCTGGCGAACCTGCTGGACGATCTGCAGATAGGCCGGTACGCCGGAGGCCGGATCCAGATGGAATTCGATCACGACTTCCATATTACACTACAGAACTAGTGAAAGCAAGTAATGATCAGGCGTTGAGCCAGTCGCGGCCCTGGGCGTAGAGCTTGTCGAGCTCCTCGCCCTCGAGCCCAGGCATGTCCGGCTTGACGTCGTAGCCGACGAGCGTCTGCACGTAGGCGAGGTGGCGGTAGCCCTCCGGGAAGCGCGCGAGGATGCTCGCGTCGAGCGCCGGCCCGGGGACGGGGGAGACCGGGGTCATGCGGTCGATCTCGTAGATCGGCTGGCGCAGGACCAGGCCCCAGCGGCCCTCGCGGCGGGCGAGGAAGTCGTAGAAACGGCCGGTGCAGACGACGTCACAGAGGACGCCGTCGACGTCAACGCGCTGCGTGATCGTCATCTTCGTCTGGGCGATCGCGCGGTCGTTGTGCACGTCGATCGTCGAGCCCCCCAGGAAGTGCAGGATGCGCACGCCGCGATCCCAGCCCTCCTGGCTGACGCGGATGAACTCCTCGTACGGGCCCTGCCACCAGGTGGCCATCATGCGGCCGTCCTCATGCCAGACCGTGCGGAAGCGCTCCCAGTCGCGGGCGTCGCGCCACAGCGCCCAGTTCTCGATCAGCTCGCGGATCTCGCGGCGGTCGGGCGCGGTCGCCTCCGCGGTGGCGAGGGCGGCGGCGGTCACGTGTGGGCTCGAGTCTGCGGCGGTCACGTCTCGCGCTCGATCGCCGTCTTCAGCTCCTTGGCGCGGGCGCCCGCGAGCTGCGCGCGCAGCAGGTCCACGAGCGGCCCGCGGATCATGAATCCGAGCCGCCCGAGGTCGACCGCGATGCGGTAGCGCGCGCGGGTGCGGTCCTCGCCGAGGTCCTCGAGCTCCCACAGTCCGGAGAGCGACTTGAGGTCACCGCGGGTCTGATCCCATGTGAGCCGGTGCGGGGGCTCGTAGCGGAAGCGCACCTGCGTGCGCACGGTCGCGAGCTTCGCGTCGGTCTCGGTGTCGGCCAGCAGCACATGGTCCTGCGCGTCGCGCTCGACCGCGACGAGTGACTTCAGGCCGCCCTGCCAGGTGGTGCCGCGCTCGACGTCTTCGACCAGCGCCCAGACCCGCTCCAGGGGCGCGTCGATCTCGGCCGTGGACTCGCCTTCGAGGATTCCCACTCCAACACAGTATTCTCCGCGCGGCCGATGAAGGAGCTCACCGCAACCGCGACGGGCGTCACGCCGACCGCGATCGAGCGTTGTTACGCCCACCTGCTCGACGTCGAGCGCTACCCCGACTGGTATCCGGACGGGGTGAAGCGGGTCGAGGTGCTCGAGCGCGACGGCGACGGTGTGCCGACGCGGGTCGACGCCGTGCTGGCCGCGGTCGCGGGACCGCTGCGCAAGCAGTTCGACGTGCGACTCGCGATCGAGCCGGAGCGGCCGACGCGGATCGCGCTGGCGCGGGTCGCCGATGACCGCGGCGACCACGAGCTGCTGACCATCACCTGGGTGTTGCGGGACCTCGGCGAGCAGGGGACCGAGATCACCGACGAGCTCGGCGCCCGTCTTGATGTGCCGCTGTTCCTGCCGATCGACCCGGTCGCGCGCGAGGTTGCGAACGGGTTCCTGCAGGCAGCGCTGCAGTCGGTCTGATCCTCCCGGAGCGGCCCAGGGGCCGCTCTTCGCGACACGCGCGCTGGGCTGGGCGTCCGCCGCGCAACACGTGCGTCGGCGATGTTGAGCCGAGGTGTCCTCTGGCGCCCTGGGCGTTCGTCGTAGGGGTAGAGCCAAGGAAGTTTGACAAGAGTTCTTGTGACGTGTAGTCTTGTGACAAGAGTTCTTGTGATTTGTTTGGCCCGCACACCAGATCCCAGCGTCCAAGGAGGCGTCATGTACATCCAGACCAGCCTGCTCGAGCAGCTCGCCCGCGACCGTCACGCAGCGCGCTACCGGCACAACGCGCACGCCGATGAGTGGGAGGTCCCCACGCGGAGCGCTGAGGCGCCTGGCGGCGCCGGCCCCGTCACGACCACTCGCCACCGCGCCGGCTGGCTGCTGGTCGGTGTCGGCCTGCGCCTGGCGCTTCCAGGCAGCCATCGAGAGGCTGGCAGGAGCTAGGTGGCTGATCCCAGGACCAGCGCGTCTGCTGGCTGTCGGGGTGAGGGGAAGGAAACCCACGCTGGGGGTGGGTTTCCTTCCCCTCACCTTGCGCTCGCCGCGAGCCCTGGGGCGCGAGAGCCGAGGGTGGGCGGGACCGCAGCAGAGTGAGAGCGTCTAGCCTGCTCGATCGATGGCAGAGTCCCGCGAGATCAGCGACGCAACCACGATGCGCGCGCTCGCGCATCCGACGAGGCTTGCGCTGATCGAACTGATGGGGCGCGAGGGGGAGATGACCGCGACCCGCGCGGCCGAGATGCTCGGTGACAGCCCGGGCAACATGTCGTGGCACCTGCAGACGCTCGCGAAGTACGGCTACGTCGAGGAGGCCGGCACCGGCAAGGGCCGGAGCCGGCCCTGGAAGCTCGCATCGCCGCGGTTCAGCGTCACTGCCCGCCCTGAGGACCCGGGTGCCGCGCTGGCCGAGAATGAGCTGGTTCAGCTGATCCTCGAGCGTGGCCGTGAGCGCCAGCGCCAGTGGTTCGCGGCCCGGGGCACGTTCCCGGCCGACTGGGACGCGGCGGCATTCGTGAACGAGATCCTTGTGTATGTGACATCCGCGGAGCTCCGGGCGATCAGCGGCGAGATCGCCGAGATCTTCGAAAGGCACGGCGATCGCACCGCGGATAAGAGCAAGCGCCC
Source organism: Conexibacteraceae bacterium (assembly GCA_009785395.1). The sequence continues at coordinate 917 of WQWK01000050.1, read as the reverse complement.
CGCCGACGCGCTGCCCGTCTACCTTTCCGCGTACGGGCACCCGCTGCCGCCGACAGAGTCGGGGAACTGACCTCCGCGGGCTCCCGCGCGGCCGGGGGCGACGGTTCCGTATTTTGGTGAGACGATGGCGAGCCGCGCCGACCTCGACTTCACCTACTCGCTGACAGACCGCATCATCAGGCTGAGCCTGGGCGAGATGCCCGACTTCAGCGGCGCCAAGTTCGACGGGGACTTCTCGCTCGACCTCGAGCAGGCGCAGCGGCGCAAACACGACTACGTCGCCGAGCAGATCGGGATCGGTCCGGGGCGGCGCCTGCTCGACCTCGGCTGCGGCTGGGGTCCGCTGCTCGCCTACGCACGCGCGCGCGGGGGGGCCGGTGTGGGGGTGACGCTGTCCTCGGCGCAGCTGGCGGCTTGCCGCAAGCAGGGGCTCGAGGTCTACCTCGAGGACGCGCGCATGGTCGACCGCGAGCGCCACGGCGGCTTCGACGCGGTCGCGAGCCTCGGCGCGTTCGAGCATTTCTGCTCACCGGAGGATTACGAGGCCGGCCGCCAGGAGGAGATCTACCGTGACTTCTTCAGGCACGTCGCGAGCGTGCTGCCGCCCGGCGGCCGCTTCTATCTGCAGACGATGGTTTACGGCCGCAACATGATTCCGGCCGCGGACATCGACCTGAAGGCGCTGCGAGCGGTTCCGCCGCGGGATTCCGACGAGTGGTACCTGGCCCTGCTGGGGCGTCAGTTCCCGGGCTCGTGGCTGCCGTTTGGTCAGGAGCAGGTGATCAGGTCCGCGCAGCCCCATTTCAGCCTCGTCTCCAGCGTCAGCGGCCGCCTCGACTACATCGAGACGATCAGCCGCTGGAACGCGCGGATCGGCGCGCCCAGCCTCAGGAAGAAGCTGCTCAAGCTGCAGCTGG
>WQWK01000049.1 GCA_009785395.1 Conexibacteraceae bacterium | reverse complement strand
TCTGCTTCGCATCGGCACCGGCGCGCTGTTGGCCGCGACGATCATGTTCGTCGGCAGCCTCGTGCTGTGGCTCGGGACGCCGCTGCTGTGGCTGTGGGTCGGCTCACAGGTGCAGGGCAGCACATCGTCGCTGGGACTCGCGCTGCTCGTGATGGGAGTGGGCGTGTTGGTCACGGTCTGGCTGCTGGCGCTGTTGCTCGGCAAGCTCAGTGAGGTGTACCGCCGGATCGCCCTCGCCCGCGGCCATGAGGACCCGGGTCATCACATGCTCGAGTCGGTGCTGATCGCCACGGCGGCAGTCGCGATCGTGGCGTTCGGCGCCTGGTTTCTGCTGTTCGCCGGAGCGAGCCCGCTGCCGCTCGGCATGAACCTTTGACGGCCTGGGCGCGGGACCCCACGAACCCGCGCTCAGACCTACCCCTCCCGGGACATTCAGACCCAGACGAGCTCGCCCGCTCGGGCCTGCTCGGTTTCGATCGCCGTGCAGCCACTCAACTGCTCGGCCAGCAGGTGGCGCTGACGGTCGGTCAGCGCGCCGATCGGCTTGATCTCGCTCACGCCGTTGCGTTCCAGGAACTTCCGGCACCGCGTGCTGCCCCAGCGCCGCTGGGACATGAGCATCTCCGACACCGTCCACTTGCGGACCGAGTCAGGGCATTCGAGAATCACCTCGGCGGCGGAGATCTCGCCTACGGCAATGCGTCGCTTCAGCTCCGCACGAGCCAGGCGAACGGCGTTGGCGTGCTCCAGCGCCTTCAGCCGCTGTGGCTCTGTCGGCATCTGTGCGGTTTCCGTCATCAACCGTCCTTCCGTCTATTGGTTTCTCGCCGGACCTGGCGGTGCGTCGACCAACAAAACCGCTTAGGAAGCACAGACCATGGCCACCCGAGCGGGTGCTCCTAAAGACCTCGGATCGAACAGCCCTCTGCAGTGTCCGAGCGCTTCCGCCTCCGACCCCCGAATGGCTTGGGAAGCGTTCGTCAGGCGCTGCTGTGACCTCCTCGAACTGACCTCCAACCTATCGCGCCCGGGTACGTAACAGCAAGGTCACAAATCGCGAACCGTTTGCTAAGAGCGTGTTTTTTCTGTTACGACGGAGACGCACTCCGCGGATGGGGATGCGGCCGGCTCGCCGCTGCTTCGCCGGCCGACGGCGCGCGGCGCGGAGCTGTTACGCGGCGGCGGGTAGTGGGCCGTGCTCGGCCTCGAAGCCGTCCTTGGCCTGCTTGAAAATCGCGAGCGCCTCGTCGAGGACCACCGTGTTGTGAGTCGCCATCACGCTCGTGCGTAGCAGCGCACCAGCGGGTGGGACCGCAGGATGGATCGCGACGTTGACGAAGACCCCGGCCTCATAGAGCGCCTTCCAGATGAACACGGCCTTCCAGTCGTCACCGACGAGGACCGGCACGACCGGGGTCACGATCTCGGTGCCGTCGGCCATCTTCGCGAGCGGCAGGACCTTGAAGCCGAGCTCGGCGAGGCCGGCGCGCAGGTAGGCCGCGTTCGCGAGCACCTGCGCGAACAGCTCCCTGCCCTCGTCGGAGCGGCAGATCCTGACCGCGGCGAGGGTCGCGCCGACCGCGGCGGGGACACCGGAGGCGGTGAAGATGAACGGGCGCGCCGCGATCCGCAGGTACTCCATGACCTCGGCGGAGCCGGCGATCACGCCCCCGCAGGAGGCCAGCGACTTGGAGAACGTCGCCATCCGCAGGTCGACATCATCCTCGACGCCGAACAGCTCACAGGTTCCGGCGCCGCGCGCGCCGAGCACGCCGAAGGCGTGTGCCTCGTCGACCATCAGCCGCGCGCCGTACTGCTTGGTCAGCCTCACGATCTCGGGCAGCGGGGCGACGTCACCCTCCATCGAGTAGACCCCGTCCACGACCACGAGGATGCCGCCGCCGTCCTCCTGGGCGGCCTGCAGGCGCTTCTCGAGCAGGTCCATGCGGTTGTGGCGGAACGGTCGCATCTTCGCCTGCGACAACAGGCAGCCGTCGAGGATCGAGGCATGGTCGCCCGAGTCGGCGATCACCGTGTCGCCGGGTCCGAGGATTGTGCCGAGCGCGCCGAGGTTCGCCTGGTGCCCGGTCGTGAAGACGAGCGCGTCCTCGGTTCCCATCCAGTCGGCGAGCTCGCGCTCGAGTTCGACGTGCAGATCGATCGTGCCGTTGAGGAAGCGCGAGCCGGTGAGGCCGGTGCCGTAGCGGTCCAGCGCGTCGCGCGCGCCCTGCTTGACGCGCTCATCGCCGGTCAGCCCCAGATAGTTGTTGGAGCCGAGCATGATGCGGCGCTGGCCCTCCATCTCGACCACCGGCAGCGTCGGGCCCTCGAGCACGTGGAAGTACGGGACGGCGCCGATTTCGCGGGCTGCCCGGAGCTGTTCGATGCGCTCGAACTCGCGAGCCTTGGCGAAAACGTCTACGGCGGTCATCTTCCTGAGAGGGCATCGTAAGGCATCGCCGCCAGAGGACCGGCTCAGGTTGACAGCGCCGCTCACGCTGTCACCATCCGGTCTGTGCACAGTGACGGCGAGCGGTTCTACGCGGTCGAGGTGATCGACGCCGAGTTCGTCGAGCACCGTGACGTGGTGCTCGACCGCGACGACGCCGAGCGTCTGCCCGTGTGGGCCTCGCCGCCGGCGGTGCAGACCGCCGTCGCCGCGGCGACCGGATTCGTCGCGGGCGCCGCGACCGTCGCGCTGTTGCGCCGCTACGCGCAGGCGCGGCTCGAGCGCGAATCGGCTGTGCGCCAGCTGCCGCTCGGGCGTGCGCGCACTTATCTGGTCCAGGTGCGGCAGCTCGGGTGAGTGGCGAGGTCCGCGTCGAGGTGCGGCCGCCCTGGCCTTTCCGCCTCACGCGCCGCAGCGGTATGGACGGTCTCAGCCCGGTGCGGAGAGGCGTGCTGCACCGGCTGCTGCACGAGCGCTCGGGCAGCAGCGAAGACGCCGGCGAGGAGCTGCCGGTCCACCTGCGCGTCGCGCAGCTGCCCTCGGGCGCCGTGCTGATCGGGGCGCAGGCGGCCGACCGCAGCTGCGCGGAGCGGGCGATCGCGCGCATGCGGCGCGCGATCGGAGTCGACCTGGATCTGCGCGCCTTCCACGACGAGTTCCGCCGCGACCCGCTGATCGGGGTTGCGGTGCGGATGAATCCGGGGTTGCGCCCGGCGGGCCGCCCGGACGCCTTCGAAGCGCTCGCCTGGGCGGTCACAGAGCAGCTGATCGAGTACGAGCGCGCCGCGGCGATCCAGCGGCGGATGGTCGCGGCGCTGGGGCGCCGCGACCCGGGGAGTGGCTTGCGCAACTCCCCGAGCGCCGCCGTCTTCGCCGGCGTCGCACCCGCCCGGTTGGAGTCCCTCGACCTCTCCGGGGGACGCGCGCTGGCGCTCGTCAAGGCCGCCCGTGAGGTCGCGCGCGGCCGTGTCGACCTTGACAGCCAGGATCCGATGGTGCAGGAGGCGGGGTGGCGGCGCCTGCGCACGATTCCCGGGATAGGCTCCTGGACCTTGGAGATCCTCGCGCTCACCGGCCAGGGACGGCTCGACCAGGTCCCCGCCGGCGACCTCAACCTGATCAAGCTCGTCGGCCGCGCGCTCTCCGGCGGCGACCCGTGGGCGCGGGCCAGCGAGCAACAGGTGCGTGACTTCTTCGCCCGCTTCGGTCGCTGGCAGGGGCTCGCCGCCAGCTACGCCCTGCGTTCCGGCGGGCTCTTGAAGAACGCGATGGTCGGGGCATGACGAACGCGGTGGTCGGCGCGTGAAGGATCAGCTCACAGCCGCCTTCGACGAGATCGGCCTGGACGAGCTCTACCGCCGGCAGGCGCAGGCGGCGCGCCTGCTCGACCAGGATGGTGTCGTCTACAACGCCTACAGCGAGTCGCCGGCGCCGGGCCGGACCTGGCGCTTGGACCCGCTGCCGGCGGTGCTCTCGAGTCAGGAGTGGCAGGCGATCGAGAGCGGTGTGATCGAGCGCGCAGAGCTGCTCAGCCTGATTCTCGAGGACATCTACGGTCCGCGCGAGCTGCTGCGGCGGCGACTGTTGCCGCCGGAGGTCGTCTTCGGCCACGCCGGCTTCCTGCGTGCCTGTGACCAGATCCGCGCGCCCGGAGCGCAGTCGCTGTTCATGTACGCGGTCGACCTCGGCCGTGACGCGCACGGTGACGTGTTCGCGATCGCCGATCGCAGCCAGGCGCCGTCCGGCGCCGGCTACGCGCTCGAGAACCGGACGGTGATCTCACGCGTCCTGCCGAGTCTCTACCGTGACGCGCAGGCGCACAGGCTGGCGCCGTTCTTCCGTTCGCTGCGCACCGCTCTGCAGGATGTGGCGCCGCCGGCTGTGGAGGACCCGCGGATCGTCGTGCTCACGCCGGGCCCGCTGAACGAGACCGCCTTCGAACACGCAACGCTGGCGACGACGCTCGGCTACCCACTGGTCCAGGGCGGAGACCTGACCGTGCGCGGGGACCGCGTGTGGATGCGGTCGGTCGGCCAGTTCGAGCCCGTCGACGTGATCCTGCGACGCGTCGACGAGCTGTACTCGGACCCGCTCGAGCTGCGGGCCGACTCTCAGCTCGGGGTCCCGGGACTGCTGGAGATGGTGCGGACCGGCGCTGTGGCGGTCGTCAACACGCTCGGCTCGGGGGTGCTCGAGAACCCGGCGCTGATGGCCTTTCTGCCGAAGCTCGGCGAGCATCTGCTCGGCCGCGAGCCGAGCCTGCCGAGCGTCGATTCCTGGTGGTGCGGGGAACCCGAGTCACAGCGGTACGTGCTCGAGCACCTCGACGAGCTGGTGATCCGCCCGGTGAACCCCGGTCGCGCGTCATCAACCAGGCTCGGCTGGGAGCTGTCGCAGGCGCAGCGGGAGCGGCTGCGGGCCGCGATCGAGCGGGAGCCGCGTGGCTGGGTCGGACAGGCGAAGCTGGCGCTGGCGAGCGAGACGGTGCTGACGGCGGACGGGCTCGAGTCGCGCGGCAGCGTGCTGCGCGCCTTTGCGGTCGCACGCGGTGAGTCGTTCGTGGTGATGCCGGGCGGGCTCACGCGCGTGCAGGCGAGCGCACAGACACGGCGGATGTCCGGGCAGGCCGGCGCCATCACCAAGGACACATGGGTTCTGGCCTCCGAGCCCGAGTCGCTCGCAGCCTTCTGGCTGCAGTCCGGTCCGGCCATCGCGGGAATCGACCCGATGTCCTCGATCCCGTCACGCGCGGCCGAGAGCCTCTGGTGGCTGGGTCGCTACGCCGAGCGTGCCGAGGCGCTCACGCGCCTGTTGCGAACGGTGATCGACCGCGGCAACGAGTTCGGTGGCGGTGGCGCCATCGAGGCCGGCAGCGCGGCGCTCGAGGCGCTCACCGGCGCGTTGACGTGGGTCGGCGGCGGCGTCGATGAGGCGCTGGCGCAGTCGGTCGGGGCGCTGCTCGACAACGCCTACGCCGTGCGCGACCAGCTGAGCCGTGACACCTGGCTCGTGATCGGTCCGCTTGAGCGGGTCCTCGACGACCTGCGGGTGCCGCTCGAGCAGCCGTGGCTGCACAGCCGGACGGCGCTGCAGCAGGTGATCCAGAGCCTGCTGGCGCTCGGCGGACTCGGCGTCGAGAGCATGGTGCGCGACCTCGGCTGGCGCTTCATGGACGCCGGCCGGCGGCTGGAGCGCAGCCTGCAGCTGCTCTCATTGCTGCAGGCCACGGTCACGGCCGCGCGCGACACCGCGACCGATTCGCTGATGCTGGAGTCGGTGCTCTCCGCAGCCGAGAGCATCATCACCTACCGCTTCCGCTACCGCTCGCAAGCGCAGCTGGAGACGGTGCTGGAGCTGCTGCTGCTGGACCGCGGCAACCCGCGGTCGCTGATCTACCAGCTGGATCGCCTGGCCGCGGACCTGGAGGCGCTACCACTGGGCAACACCCCGCGCCTGCGGCACGAGCAGCGGCTGGTGCTCGAGGCCTCGACGAAGCTGCAGCTCGCCGATCCGGCCATGCTCGCCCGCGAGCAGCCCGACGGCAGCCGGCCGGAGCTGCATGCGCTGCTCGCGCAGTTGGTCGAGCTCCTGCTCGCGGCCGGCACCGTGGTCGACGCCGAGCGCTTCGTCCATCCCGTGCCGACGTTCGCCCTGCTCGGCGCATCCGGCAGCGAACCGGCGATCGTGCGGGGCAGCTGATCCAATGACCAGCGTTTACAGCGTCACGCACCGCACCGACTACTTCTACGAGCAGCCGGTCAGCTCGAGTTACGGGCAACTGCACATGCTGCCGCGCGAGCTGCCCATGCAGCGCTGCCGCAGCGCCGCCGTCAACGTCACGCCGGTGCCGGAGCGTACGCGCGAGCGCACCGACTTCTTCGGCAACCGGGTGACCTACTTCGGACTGCACGAGCACCATCGGCAGCTGAGCGTGACTGTCACGAGCATCGTCGAGGTGCTCGAGCGTGGCGCCGAACTGTCGCTGTTCGGCGAGCGCTCCTGGGAGGACGTGCGCGACGCGATCGCCGCGAGCGGGGAGGGTATCCCGTACGACGTCGTGCAGTTCGTACTCGATTCGCCACGCGCCGCGGCCGCCGACGCCTACCGCGACTACGCCACCGCGGCGTTCAGGCCGGGCAGGGGCGCGCTCGAGGCGGTCGGCGCGCTCTGCTCGCAGATCTACGCCGACTTCGAGTACGCGCCGGGCTCCACCTCGGTGACGACGCCGCTGGGTGAGGCGTTCGCGGCACGGCGTGGGGTCTGCCAGGACTTCGCCCACCTGGGGATCGCCTGCCTGCGCTCGCTCGGGCTGCCGGCCCGATACGTGAGCGGCTACATCGAGACCGACCCGCCGCCCGGGGAGCCGAAGCTGGCGGGTGCCGACGGCTCACACGCCTGGCTGTCAGTGTTCGTGCCGCATACGGGCTGGGTCGACGTCGACCCGACCAACGACCAGTTCGTGAACGCCCGCTACATCACGGCGGCGATCGGGCGCGACTACGGTGACGTGCCGCCGATGAACGGCGTGATCTACACGGAGGGCCGCACCGAGCGGCTCGAGGTCGCGGTCGACGTGGTCGCGCTCGTCGATGCCTGACCGCCATAGGGCCGATCTGCCGAGATGGCTAGACGCCCTGGCCCTGAAGCAGCTCGTTGGTCGACGCGGCGACGATCGCGTTCGGGTTCTGGATCAGGTTGTGGGTGTGCAGCCACTCGCCGAAGGAGTTCCAGGCGGACTCGTGCTGCCAGCCCCATACCTTGCCGCCAGCGGGGAAGAAGTAGGGAATCGCGGCGTCGAGCGTGTTCATCTCGAGGGCCTTGTCGGGCTTGAGCGAGGGGACGGCGGCAACGAGGCTGTCGATCGCCTGCTGCGGGTCCGCGCGGGCCGCGCGGTAGCCGCGCGCGACGGTCTGCACGAAACGGCGCACCAGGCCAGGGTGATCGACGATCGTGGCCTTGCGCACGACCACGTTGAGCCCGTTGTAGGTGGGCGCGCCCGGCTGGGCCAGCAGTTGCTGGAGTGACGGCGGCCAGGACGCCGCGTCGGGCTCGGAGGCGGTTGTGGTGGTCGCTGCCGGGCTGGTCGTCGTGGTGGCCGGGGTGGTCGTCGTGGTGGTCGGCGTGGTGGCGGTGGATGTGCCCGCGTGCGGGGCTGCGGCCGTGCGCGTGGTCGTCGTGCCCGTGCCGGTGGTCGTGGTGCCCGACGGGCCCGACGGGCTCGTCTTGGGGGCGACGATCGTGATCGCCGGGAGCGGCCCCTGGACGAGCGCCGCGACGCTGACGAGCGGCTGGTCCTGGTTACGGTGCAGCAGCACACTCGGCTGCGAGGCCATGCCGATCAGCGCCTTCCCGTCATGCACCATCGTCAGCGCGTCCTGGCTGGTGCTTGGCGTCACGATGTGCAGGTCGATCGCGCTCTGCTTGAAGTAGCCCTTTGCCTGCGCCTCGTAGAGCCCGGCGTAGAACGCGTTCGGCGGCCCCGCGAGTGCGACCGTCACCTGGTTTGCGTTGTACGGCGCCGGGTGGATCGTGTTGGCGACCTGGCCACAGCCTGCGATCACGACGCCCGCCAGTGCCGCAACGGCGGCGACCCCTGCGCGCCTGCGCGCGCTCGATAGTTGGCTGGGTTTCATCGGGTCTGTGTATCTCTCTGTGTGTGGATCCAGGGCAGCGCGCGGCGCTCGAACAGCGTCAGCAGCGCGAACAGAAGGATGGCGAAAGCTGCCAGAACGAACACGGTGGCAAACGCCTCGGCTGTCTCAAGGTTGCCAATTGTGATGGTCAGGAGCTCGCCCAGGCCAGAGCTCGCACCGGCCTGCTCGGCCAAGATAGCTGCAAGCACCGAGAAAACCGCCGCGAGCTTGGCGCCGGCGAAGAGTCCCGGCAGGGCGCTCGGCAGCTCGACCCGCCAGAAGGTCTGCAGGCGTCCGGCATCGAAGGTCCGCATCAGCTTGATCAGGTCGGGATCGACCGCGGCCAGCGCCGAGAGCGTGGTGACGACGATCGGGAAGAAGCTCACGAGCGCGATCATGATCAGCTTCGGCAGCAGGCCGAAGCCGAGCCACACCACCAGCAGCGGCGCCAGAATCGGGATCGGGATCGCCTGCGAAGCGACCAGCGACGGGTAGAGAGCGTCGCGTACGAGGCCGGAGAAGCGCAGCGCCACGGCGACGCAGAGCGCGACCGCCGCCCCCAACACGAGGCCGAGGCAGATCTCGGCCGCCGTCGGCTTGAAGTTGTGCCAGAGCGCCCCCCGATCGTTGAACAGAGCGCGCACCACGTCGATCGGGGAGGGCAGGACGAGTGAGCTGACGCCGCTCGCCAGTACGTACAGCTCCCAGATCCCGAGCACCACCAGGATCGCGAGCAGCGGCAGCAGCCACCTCCTCACGCCGACACTCCCAACGCCGCCAGCGCCCGCGCCCGCAGCGCCACCACCGCTGCGTCGGTTCGCGAACGCGGGCGCTGCATCGCGACCCTGAGGTCGGCCACCACCCGCCCGGGGCGTGGCGAGAACACCACAACGCGGTCGCCCAGCAGCACCGCCTCCTCGACGTCATGGGTGACGAGCACGACCGTCCGCGGCTCGCTCGCGAGCACCGCCGCCAGCCAGCCCTGCATCTCCGCGCGCGTGATCGCGTCGAGCGCCGCGAACGGCTCGTCGAGCGCCAGCACCGGCTTGCCCGCCAGCAGCGTGCGCAGGAACGCGACCCGCTGGCGCATTCCCGCGGACAGCTCGTACGGCGGCGTCTGCTCGAAGCCGCTCAGGCCGAACCGCTCGAGCCATGGAAGCGCCTGTTCGCGCGCCTGCTGGCGCGCGACCCTCTGCACCCGCAGCGCCAGCGTCGCGTTGTCAAGTGCCGAGAGCCATGGCAGCAGCAGGTCGCGCTGCGGCATCAGCGCCGCCGGATCGCTGCGCACCACGCCGCTGTCCGGCCGCTGCAGCCCACAGATCAGCTCGAGCAGCGTCGTCTTGCCGCAGCCGCTCGGCCCCACGACGGCCACGGTCTCGCCGTCCGCGACGGTCAGCGACAGGTCCTGCAGCGCCTGCACCGGCGGGCCGCCGCGCCGGCCCGCGAAGGTACGCGAAACGCCCTCGATCGCGATCAACTGACGGTGTGCCTTGTGAGCGCCCTGACGAAGTCCTCGAGCTGGTCGGTGCGCCAGCACTCGAACGCCTCGCAATACTGCTCGTAGGCCGCGATCACGCTGTCGCCGTAATTCCAGTAGAGCTTCGGCTCCGGGTTCAGCCAGAACGTGCGTCCGGCCTTGGCGGTGATCGCGGCGAACAGGTCCTCGCGCGGGGGGCGGCCGTTGGTGCGCGCGTCGCCGAGCACGATCACGGTCGCGCGCGGGTGCAGCTCGTCCTCGATCTCGCTCAGGAACTCGCTCCAGACGCGGCCGTAATCGGTGTAGCCGGAGATGTCCGCGACGCCCGCGTCGCGGGCGATCGCGGCGGCCGCGGCGCGGAAGTCGCGCTCACGGTTGAGGACGTCGGTGACCTCGGAGATGCGCTCGATGAAGACGAACGAGCGCTGCTTGCGGAAGGCGTCGTGCAGCGCGTGCAGGACGCTCAGGAAGAACGTGCTGGCGCTGGTGACCGAGGTCGAGACGTCGCACAGCACGAACAGCTCCGGCCGCCGCGGGCGCCGCGGGCGGTACTTGAGCTGCACCGGCACGCCGCCGGTCTGCAGCGAGGCGCGCATCGTCGCGCGCACGTCCACGTGCGCGTGGCGGTTGTGGCCACGCAGCTCCTGGCCCTGGGTGGCGAGGCGGCGTCGCAGCTGCGCGACCACCCGGTGCACGGCGGCGAGGTCCTGCACCGGCCCGCCCGGCAGCGAGCGGTCGAGATCGCTCAGCGGCCGCTTCGGCGGCAGCGCCTGCTCGCGGTTGATCTGGGCGCGCTCGAGCTCGCGTCGCAGCTCCTGCTCGAAGCGCCGCAGCTGATCGCGCGAGATGCCGTCGCGGCGCGGGTCATCGGCCGGCAGGTCGGGCTGCGGCTCGGTGCGCAGGCCCAGCGCCCGGCGGATCCGCTGCACGTCGACCCCGAGCACGCCCGAGCCCTGGCCTCTGCCGAAGGCGGCGATCGCCAGCCGCGCGAGGTCGCGCAGGTCCGACTGCGACCCGTCGTCCAGCGCCTGCGCGATCTGCCGGCGAAGCTCGTCGAGGTCGACCTCGTCGCCGCCGACGCGGGTCTGCGGCTCCGAGACCTCGAGCCGCACGGCCTGCAGCTCGGTGGCGCGGAAGAAGAAGCGGTCGAAGACGAGGTCGAACAGGCGCCGGTCATCCGGGGACTTCGCGATCGTCGCTGCGAGCGTCTCGCGGAACTCGGCCGGGGCGCTCCAGTCGACCAGCTCGAGCGCCTGGAAGGCGTCGAGCATCTCCGAGGTGCCGACCGCCACGCCCTCGGAGCGCAGATCCTCGGCGAAGACGACCAG
>WQWK01000048.1 GCA_009785395.1 Conexibacteraceae bacterium | reverse complement strand
GCTGCGCGAAGGGCAGCATCTCAGCCCAGGGGACCTGTGCGAACGGTAAGACGGCGATCCATACGCTCCCGTCACTGCTGGTGCCGTTGCGTGGCCAGATCGCGCTCGATCTACGGGCGAAGTCGTCTGTGAACGCTGCCGGGGCGCTGGTGACTACGTTCTCGACGATCCCGGATGCGCCGGTGTCGAAGTTCACGTTGCAGATCACAGGAGGGAAGAAGGGGCTGTTGGTGGTGACCGGCCGCGGGCTGAACATCTGTGCCAAGAAGCAGGTTGCGAGCGAGAACCTCGGCGCCCAGTCAGGGAAGAGCATGGTCGCTGACGACACGCTGACGACCCCGTGTAAGGCAGTGAAGACGTCGACGACCAAGGCGAAGAGCAAGGCCAAGGGGCGGGCGTAGGGCCAGAAGCCACGCGCGCGGGGAGGTTTACCTCCCCGCGGCAGGCTCGCTGGCACGCCTGTCTTGCCATCAGCACTCGACGGCCCGGATCGCTGTCACTCTCGCGCGGGCGACGGTCGCCCGTCAAGGTCGGCCCTCCGGACCGCGCTGCGCGCGCCGCTGACGCGGCTCCCTTGACTGCCGACCGCGCCCGCGCAGCTGGCCGCGATCATCCGGCCCGGGAAGAATCGGGCCGCTCAACCCGAAACACGGGAACCCGTTCCCTTGACACCGGCGAAACGCCGGGTGCCGTTCGGCTGCGGAATTGCGTGCCGACCGCGCCCACGAGAGCGGCTGGTAATCGCCTGGTTTGGCGCTGACCCCGCCCCCACTTCGTGTGATCGGGGTCAGCGCCAAACCAGGCGAGAAAAGGTGGGTGGGGGAGCGGTAGACATACGGAAGTGGAAGGCGGGGGATGGGATGGTCTGGAGCATGATGAGATCTTCTGATGATCCAGAGCAGGAGGAGGATGGATGCCAGAACTGAGGAGGAGGATCAGGGGCATGTGGGATGTCTGTCCAGAACGTGGGGACGGAGCGTGGTGATGACCAGGACCGCCCGCGGTCAGGGGCCGAGCAGCGCGGCGGGGATCACCGCGACGCCGTCTTGGCGTCGGTAGGCCTCGCTGCCGGTTGTGATGATCAGCTTGTCCAACAGCTCGTCGTCGAGTTCGCGGTCGAGCCAGTTGAGGTGGCGGACCGATTTCTCAGGCGGTGTCGCCGCCAGCTTGATCTCGATCGCGATCACGCGTCCGTCGTTGTGCTTGACGATCAGGTCGGCCTCATGCTCTCCGGCGAAGGTGCGGAAGTGGTAGACGACTGCTTCCGCCGCTTGGGCGTAGGCCCGGACCGACAGGGTGACAAGCGACTCGAACAGTGCGCCGAGCAGCCCACCGTCCTTGGGTGCAAGCGGTTGCGCGGCCCGGCCGTTTAGGAGATCGCCTGCGCTCGCGTTGAGCAGCCGCGCGGACAGGGCCGGGTCAACGAGATGGTGCTTTGCTGGGAGCGAGATCCGTTTCAGGTGACTGCGACTCGGTGTCCATGCCTGCACGGGATCCAGCAGGAACAGCCGCTCCAGTACCTCCCGGTAAGGCAGCACTGCTCGCCGCGACACGGCAGGCTCGTGTAGGCCGATCGAGGCGGCGCGAATCTTCTCCAATGAGGCCGTGGTTGCGGTCGCTGCGGCGTACGCGCGCATCCAGCGCAGCAGCCCTTGGGGGTTGCGCGGGGCGTGCCCGAGTTCGGGGAAGTCGCGGTCGACGACTCGCTGCAGGTAGCTATCGAGCTGGAGGCGGAGCAGTCTGCCGTCGAGCCGTCTCAGTCCGGGGAAGCCCGAATGCAGGATCTCCTCTGTGTAGTCGTCAAGTCGGCGGCTGGTCCGTCCGTTCACGTCAGGCCGTTGGCCACGCAGCAGCTCGGCGAGGCTGACAGTCGCCTCACCGGGCCAGCGTTCGCTCAGCGCGAGCGGCCGCATCCGAAGGCTGACGATCCTTCCAGCGCCTGAGTGAGTGCCGGTGTCCTTGGGCGAGGCCGAGCCGGTCAGCAGGAAGCGCCCGGGTGGCGCGCCGGCGTCAACTGCCCGGCGGACCCGGTCCCAAACCGGCGGGACCTTCTGCCACTCGTCGATCAGGATCGGTGCCGCTCCCTCGATGACTCGAGCAGGGTCCGCTCCGATGATCGCTTGCTGATCGCCGTCATCGAGGTCGTAAACGGTGTGCGCCCGCCGCAAGGCGGTTGCCGTCTTGCCGACGGCCTTGGCTCCTTCGATCGCGATCGCCGGAAGGCCACTGATCAGCTCATCGAGTTCTTCGTCGATGATGCGCTGCCGGTAGTCAGATCTCTGGTCGGCTGAGGCGTTACCGCTCACAGGGCATGTAGGTTACAGATTCTCGCCCCCATAGGGTCTAAGTTCTCGGACCATAAAGTTCCAATTTCTCGGATCGTTGGGTTACAGATTCTCGGAGACTCGAGCCGCGGTGTCCAGCAGCAGGTGTTTATCTCCGAATCCTTCACCGCCGCAACTCGCGTCGATGATCGTCCGGCCCTTGAGCGCCTGAACCTAAACGCCATCCGCCTCGCGCCGGTTTCGGGACCGGTTTCTGGGACCAAATGCCGTTTTGAGCGCTTCTCAGCCCGCTCTAGGCAACAAAAAAACTCCCCGTTTCCAGGGAGTTTGTTGAAGCGGCTGAAGAGACTCGAACTCTCGACCTTCTGCATGGCAAGCAGACGCTCTAGCCAACTGAGCTACAGCCGCAAGGAGGGTGAGTATAGCCTCGCCGATGGGCGATCGTTCCGCGCGGCCGCCACGTCCCGCGGAGGCTCGGCGTCGACGGTTCAGCGCGGCCCGCTGAGCGCCCGCTCGAGCGCGGCGACATCGCCGGGGAGACCGTGGGTTGGCAGCACCACGTCGATGTCCCGTTCGAGCAGCGGCAGCAGCGCCCTGCGGAGCTGCTCCGGGGCGCCGACCCTGGCGGCCCAGTCGACCGGAAAGATCAGTCCCTCGCCGCGGTCGATCAGCGTGTCGCCGATCACGAGCGCCCGGAAGCCTTCGACCCAGAGGAGAAGGTCACTGTCCTGGATTCCCCGGATCGCCTCGACGCCGAACGGCAGCCGCTCGCCGGCGACGAACACGGTCGCGTCCGTCACCTCCGGGGCGTCGGCCAGCGGCGGCGGCGCGTACACCGGCGCCCGCAGGCGCTGCGCGAGCGCCACCGTGTCACGCAGGTGAAAGGGAATCGTCAGCACGATCACCGCGTCCCGCCCGGCCGCCAGCTGGTCGAGCTCAGGTGGCGGCGCCAGCGGGTCGATCACGAGCAGCCGCTCGCCATCGTCGAACGCATACGAGGTCACAACCTCGGGCCAGTCGTCGCCGGGGTCCCAGTCGGGGTGCGGGGCCTGCCAGAAGTACACGCCCGGTCGCGTCTCGAGCATCCCCGAGAACCTACACGAGGAGGCCGCGTAGTCACGACTTTGGCCGCTGATAGTGTGCGCCGATGCCAGTGACCTACGCGGTCGTCGGTGGAGGAGTGGTCGGCTGCGCGGTCGCGCTGGCGCTGGCGCGCCGTGGCCGCGAAGTGACGCTGTTCGAGGTCGAGCAGGGGATCGGCCTCGCAGCATCGGGGACGAACTCGGGAATCCTGCACACGGGCTTTGACTCGAAGCTCGGCGAACTGGAGACGGCACTCATCCTGCGTGCGGCGCCACTGCGTGAGGAGGCGATCAACGCGCTCAGCATCCCGGTGCTGCGCTGCGGCGCGCGGATGCGGGACGCGCCCGCAGAGATCGAACTGAACGCGCAGATCCTGGGCGTGCACGTTGTGCGAGAGGGCACCGACCTGCTCGTCCCCGGCGAGTCCGTCACGAACCCCGTAGCGATGACGCACGCACTGTGCGCCGAGGCCGAGCGCGTCGGCGCACACGTCCACCTCCATCACCGGGTGACCGACGAACTGCCGGCGTTCTCGGTGGTTGTCAACTGCGCAGGCCTGTACGCCGACGAGGTGGCACGCGCGTTCGGCGACGACTCCTTCGCGATCGCGCCGCGCAAGGGTGAGTTCCTCGTTTTTCCCGATCCCGGTCTCACGGAGATCCTGCTGCCGCTGCCGGCGCCGCGGACCGAGGGCATCCTCGCGTTCCCGACACTCGACGGACACGTGTGCTGCGGGCCGACAGCCGTCGACATCGAGGACAAGTCGGACTGGTCAGTGCGCGACGATGCGCGCAAAACCTTGAGCCGGCGGGCAAAGGCGCTGCTTCCGGGACTCGTCGGGCAGCCGATGTTCGCGTATGCGGGCCTGCGACCGGCCGGCGCCAACGATGAGAACTATGTGATCGGCTGGTCGAGCTACTCGGAGCGGTTGCTCAACGTCGCAGCGATCCGGTCGACCGGCCTGACGGCGGCGCTCGGCATCGCCGATTTCGTCTGTTGCGATCTGCTCGGCGTCGACTCCCGGCCCGCTCCGTACGGGCGGGGCAAGACCGTCGACGGCGTCTGGTGGCGGCGCACGGCCGAGTACCGCGGGCTCAGTTGAGAACCAATCCCGGAGACCGGCGGAGGGAGCCCCAGCTTCTGAAGGCGACGACCGGACTCGAACCGGTGTAAACGGCTTTGCAGGCCGCTGGATAGCCGCTCTCCCACGTCGCCGGAGAGGACCGCAAGGTTAGCGATCCGATGCAGGTCCCGGGCGGCAGGCGATGCCGTCAGACAGTGAGCAGGACGCCGTTGCCGCTCGGGTCGCGGATCAGCGGGGCGCCGCCGGTGGTGGGCTCGATGGCGACGTCGGCGCGATCGACACGTGCGAGCACGGCGTCGAGCGCGGGCGCGTCGGGCAGGCGGACCTCGTAGGCGCGCAGGCCGGCCGAGCCGGGCGCAGGGGCGTCGGCGACGCGGCTGTTCCAGGTGTTAAGTCCGATGTGATGGTGGTAACCGCCGGCGGCGACGAACAGTGCCCCCGGATAGGTCCGCACCATCACGTCGAAGCCGAGCACGCCGGCGTAGAACGCTTCGGTCTGCACGAGCTCGGATACCTGCAGATGCATGTGGCCGATGCGCGTGCGGGCGGGCATCAGCGCGTCGGCGTCGTCGTCGAAGGGCGCTGCCTCGAGCTCGCCCAGGAGGTCGTCGATGTCAAGCGGCACCGAGGCCATCTGCAGCTGGCCAGCGGAGTCGCGGCGCCAGGTCGAGCGGTCGCGGTCCTGGTAGATCTCGATCCCGTTGCCGTCCGGGTCGCTGAGATAGAGCGCCTCGCTGACGAGGTGGTCGGACGCGCCGCTGAGCCGCCAGCCGCCCTGCACGAGCCGCACCAGCGCGACCGCGAGGTCGCGTCGCGTCGGGACCAGGACAGCGAAATGGAAGAGGCCGGTCTCACGCGGGTTGCGGGGAGGCGCGGAGCTGTCGCCGTAGAGCGAGAGGAGGGGCGGCCCGCCAGCCGCCCCTCCCATCAGAACCGAACCGTCGGGCTGCTCGGTTGCGCTCAATCCGAGGAGCCGCTCATAGAACGCGCGCGAGTGCTCGAGGCTCGGAACCGTGAGGTGGACCGCGCCGATGGCGGTAGCTGGAGCGATCTTCTGATCGGTCTGGGTTAGGGTTGCCATCAGCTCTGGCCTAGAGGCTAGCGACGACGCGGTGGTGCTCGACGAGCTCACGGACGACGTGCTCGAGCTGCTCCAGGGTCTCCTGATCGGTGAGCTCGCTGTTCTCGCTGAACTTCTCGGTGGCGCGGCCGACCGATAGCTCGGCCTCTGCCACGCGGGCACCGGCGAGGCCGAGGGCCTTGCGCAGCTGGTCCTGCGCCCACATCGCCCCGTAATCGGTCACGCTGGCGCCGATAACAGCCACCGGCTTGCTGTACAGCGGCGCCTCCGGGCCGTAGGGGCGCGAGCCCCAGTCGACCAGGTGCTTGAGCTGTCCCGGCAGGCTGGTGTTGAACTCAGGCGTCGCGATCAGCAGCGCGTCGGCGTCCTCGATCTCGGCGAGGAGCTGCTCGACGCTCTCCGGGTGATCGTCGTCGCGGTCCTGGTTGTAGGGCGCGAGCGACTCGAGGTCGTCGTAGATCTCCACCTCGACGCCCTCGGGGGCGTGCGCCTGGGCGGCCCGCAGCAGGCCCGTGTTGTACGAGTCCCTGCGCAGGCTGCCCGAGATGGCGAGAACCTTGGTCATCTAGGCGGCCTTGACTGCCGAGACGCTGACGACGAGCTTGACCTCGTTGGCGACGAGCAGGTTGCCGTTGGGCAGTACCTGGTTCCAGTCGAGGCCGAACTCGCGGCGGTCGACCTTGCCCTCGACCTCGAAGCCGACGCGCTCGTTGCCATGGTGGTCCTGGCCGAGCGGGGCGATCTCACCCGTGAGCTCGATGGGCTTGGTGACACCCTTGATCGTGATCTCGCCCTCGAGCTTGATCGTGCCGTCAGCGTGGGGGTCGGCGCTGGTCGAGGTGAACGTGATCTGCGGGAACTGGGCGGCGTCGAAGAACTCGGGCGCCTGCAGGTGGCCGTCGCGCTGCGCCTCGCCGGTGTCGACAGAGTCGATGTCGACGGCGCCGGAGAGCTTGAGCGCGCCGTCGGTGACCTCGACCGCGCCTTCGAACTTCTTGAACTGGCCGCGTACGGTGGCGATGCCCATATGGCGTACGGCGAAGCCGACGTTGGAGTGCACGGCGTCGACGTTGTAGGTGCCGTTCTGCACGGAGTTCGGAGAAATGACTGACATTGGGTTGGCTCCTCTAGGGTCGGTTGATAGTTGAGCTTGCAACAACATACCACAGATGGTTGAGTTGTCAAATAGTGAGCTCGATGCTCTCGACCAGCCCGATCCACGCGGCTGGCCTAGGACCGCTATCGGCGCGAGGGCCGGGGGCCTTTAGCGCGAGATGGCGCAGCTGTTAGCGGGAGATGAGCAGCGGTCGCTCAGGAGACGCTGCAGCTGGTCGCGTTGGCGCTCGCCCCGGGCAGCCTGCGCAGCAGCCCCGCGAGCTGTTCGAGCTCGGCCGGCGAGAAGTGCGCGACAAACAGGCGCTCGATGCTCACCACGTGCGAGCAGCCGGCCTGCTTGAGCTTGGTGTAGCCCGGGTCCGTCAGCTTGGCGTAGGAGATGCGGCCGTCCTCGCTGCACGCTTCGCGCTCGACGAAGCCCTGGCCGACGAGGCCATCGATCAGGCGGGTGATGCCCGAGCGGGTGAGCATCGTACGCTCGGAGAGGGTCGACATGGCAAGGCGCCGGCGATCGGCCTGTGCGAGGAACAGCAGCACCTCGTAGTCGCGCGTGGTGAGGCCGTGCTGCGCGACCAGCTCGGCATCGAGCTCGCGCACGATCGCGGCATGGCTCTGCAGATAGCTGCGCCAGGCCTCAAGTGCGACGTCATTGAGGTTCGAAGTCTCAGATGCTGTGACTGCCATGTGAATAAGCCTAGTTGATGGGTCAACGGAAGCTCTGTGGTAGCGAGGGGAGCGTTTGTGATGGAGTTGGCGGTCCATCACAGAGGAGGCGCACGTGTCGTCGTTTCGCGAGCAGTTCCCGGTGCTCGAGAGCAAGTCCTATCTGAACGCCGGCACCGAGGGTCCGGTCCCGTATGCCGTGGGCGAGGCCGTCCGCGCGCGGTTGAGCGCCGACCTCAGCGAGGGCCGCGCCGGCAGGGCGTACTTCGACCAGGTCATGGACCTGGCCGCCCGAGCGCGGGCCGGATACGCGAGGGCGCTCGGCGCCGACCCCGGCCAGGTCGCCCTCACAAGCTCGACCACGTACGGGCTGAACACGGTGCTCGGCGGCCTCGCGTTCGCCCCCGGGGACGAGGTCCTCACCAGCGACCAGGAGCATCCGGGGCTGCTGGCGCCGCTGCGGCGCCTGCAGGTCGTCTCCGGCGTGAAGGTCCGCGTCGTCCCGTTCAGCGAACTGCCCGGCGAGGTCGGGGCCGACACCCGGCTGGTCGCCTGCTCGCACGTCTCCTGGGTGGGGGGCGAGGTCGTCGATGTTGCGGCATTGCGGGCCACCGGGGTGCCGATCCTGCTCGACGCGGCGCAGGCGCTCGGTGCGATCCCGGTCGACGTGCAGGCGCTCGGGGTCGACTTCTACGCCGGCTCGGGGCAGAAGTGGATGTGTGGGCCGGAGGGGAGCGGCGCGCTGTACGTGCGGCCCGACCGGCTCGACGAGATCGAGCCG
The DNA here is from genome assembly GCA_009785395.1 of Conexibacteraceae bacterium. The sequence goes on along the minus strand of WQWK01000048.1, from coordinate 2,827 downwards.
CCGTGCCCGGGGTACTCGACCGTCGCGGATCACTCCGACCCGTTCGGGTCCGCGCTGTCTGAGGGCGCCGGGCGCTTGGACGACGGCTTCCCGAGCGCGCTGCGCAGCACGTGGGCGCTCGCGGCGATGAGCGTCTTGGAGGGCGCCGGGTGGGCGTGGGTGCACGAGCGGGCGGCCGTGGGAGCGGAGCAGCTCGCCGAGCTGCTCCGCTCCCACGGCCACCGGGTCGCTCCTCGCGGCCGCTCGACCCTGGTCTCCTGGGCGGCCGAGGACGCCGACGCCGAGGTCGCGCGGCTGGCGGCCGAGGGCGTGATCGTGCGGAGCATCCCGTCGGCCGGTCTGGTCCGGGCGTCGGTCGGCGCCTGGACCAGTGAGGAGGAGATTCACGGCCTGGCTGAGCTGGCCTAGGAGTAGGCTGGGCCGCGGAGAACCGCGCGACCGCGACGACAAGGAGACAGGACATGGCTTCGACTTCGCAGGCGACGACCCACCTTCCGCCGCTCGGGACCCACGTCCGCGAGCAGGTCGGGGATGACCTTCAGGCCACCTTGGTCGAGCTGCTCGACCTCTCGCTGCTCGGCAAGCAGTTTCACTGGAGCGTCGTCGGACACATGTTCCGGGAGCTGCATCTGCAGCTCGACGAGCTCGTCGACTCGTGGCGCGACCTCGCCGACACCGTCGCCGAGCGCTCCGTCGCGATTGGCCACTTCCCCGACGGCCAGGCCGGCGTGATCGCCGGTTCGAGCCCGTTGCAGTCACTGGCCCGGGGACCGCTCGAGGACCAGGTCGTGGTCCGCGACCTGACCGATCGCCTGACCGCGGTCGTCGAGCGCGCACGCGAGCGTATGGATCGCCTGGGCGAGCTCGACGCCGTCTCCCAGGACGTGCTGATCCAGGTCGTGCGCGCGCTCGAGCAGCAGCTGTGGATGATCCGCGTGCAGTACTCGCCCGGCGTCGCTTAGAACGCCGGACTCCACCGGCCGGCCGCAGAGCCTCCAACGGCGAGATCGTCAACGCCGGTTGCCCGGCGCCGGTCGGACCGTACGCCGCCTGGGTAGTCCAGCCCTACCGACCCCCGCAACTAGGAGGATGAGCATGCTTGCGCTTACCCAGGACGCGACCGAGGTGATCGAGGGACTGCTGGCCGGGCCGGGGGTGCCGGAGGGAGCGGGCGTACGGATCGCCAGCGCCTATCCGAACGAGGCGGACGCTCCAGGCACGCTGCAGGTCCGGCTGGCTGTGGAACCGGGTGATCACGACGAGGTGATCGAGGAGGCGGGGGCGCGTGTGTTCGTCGAGGACGCGGTGACCCAGTATCTCGACGACAAGCTGCTCGACGTCAACCTCGACGGCGAGCAGGTGCGCTTCGCGTTGCTCGGTCAGGCCTGAGACCCGTTCTGAGCCGGCCGCCCCGCGATCTGGGAGGATCCGCCTGGGCCCATGGCCAAGGCGCTGCTAATCGTCGATTTCCAGAACGACTTCACGCCGCCGTCAGGCGCGCTCGCCGTTCCGCACGGCGACGAGATCGCCGCGCGGCTGAACGAGCTCGCCAGCGACCCGCGCTACGTGTTGGTGCTCGCCACGCGGGACTGGCACCCGCCCGATCACGGCTCGTTCGAGGAGCAGGGCGGACCATGGCCGGCACACTGCGTCCATGGAACCGACGGCGCGCAGCTGCACCCGGCGCTCGACCTCAAACACGTCGACGCCGTGATCGACAAGGGCCAGCGCCGGGACACCGACGGGTACTCGGCGTTCGAGAACGCGGAGCTCGCGGAGCTGCTGCGCGAGAACGGCGTGACCGGCGTGACGATCGTCGGCCTCGCGACCGACTACTGCGTCCTCAACAGCGCCCGTGACGCGCTGCGCGAGGGGTTCGCGGTGACCGTCGACACCTCGGCAACACGCGCCGTCGACGCCACACCCGGGGACGGTGAGCGCGCGCTCGCCGAGCTCGAGGGGCTTGGCGCCCGCGTCACGCGCCCCTAGCCGGCGGCCGTCCACGCCTTGCCGGGTCGCCGGCATTGGCCGGCATCCGCCCGGCATCGTCGAGCGCGCGGCGCAGCAGCATCTCGATCTGCGCGTTGAGGCTGCGGAACTCGGCGGCGGCCCAGCGCGCGAGGGCGTCGTGGACAGCGGGGTCGAGGCGCAGCGGCACCTGCTTGCGCTGTTGGCTCACTGATAGAGCGTGCCCGTGTTGACGATCGGGGAGGCGGGCTGGTCGCCGCACAGCACGACCATCAGGTACGAGACCATCGCGGCCTTGCGCTCCTCGTCGAGCTCGACGATCCCGCGCTCATCGAGGCGCGAGAGCGCCATGTCGACCATGCCGACCGCGCCTTCCACGATCTGCGAGCGGGCCGCGACCACGGCGTTGGCCTGCTGGCGGCGCAGCATCGCCTGGGCGATCTCGGGTGCGTAGGCCAAATGGCTGATGCGCACCTCGAGGATCTCGACGCCCGCGAGCGCGACGCGCTCGGCCATCTCCTGCGCGAGTTGGGCGGAGACGGCGTCGGTCGAGCCGCGCAGTGAGGTGCCCTGTCCTGACGGGTTGTCATAGGGGTGGGTGGTGGCGACGTGGCGCAACGCCGATTCCGCCTGCACCTCGACGAAGTCCACGTAGTCCTGGACCGCGAAGGCGGCCTTCGACGTGTCGGAGACCTGCCAGACGACGATCGCGGCGATCTCCACGGGGTTGCCGTCGGCGTCGTTGACCTTGAGGTGGTTGGTCTCGAAGTTGCGGACTCGCACGGTCAGGCCGCGGCTGTCCGCGAGCGGCAGGAGCATCCAGAACCCGGGCTTGCGGATCGTGCCCACGTAGCTGCCG
>WQWK01000047.1 GCA_009785395.1 Conexibacteraceae bacterium | reverse complement strand
GCGGACGGTAGGCTCGTCGGCGTGAACCCTGAGCGGCTCGGTCCTGAAGGGCTTGGTCCTGAACGGCTCGGTCCTGAACGGCTCGGTCCTGAGCGGCTCGGAGATCCGCCGCACCGGGTGCTGATCGCCGGTGGCGGCGTCGCCGCGCTCGAGGCGGCGCTGGCGCTGCGCGAGCTGGCCGGAGAGCGGCTCCGGACGACCTTGCTGGCGCCCGGGCCGGAGTTCGTCTACCGGCCGCTGCGCGTGGGCGAGCCGTTCGGCCACACCCAGGCGAAGACATACGCGCTGGCGGAGATCGCGCGGGACATCGGCGCCGAGCTGATCCGGGACACGTTCAAACGCTTGGACGCCGAGCACGCCGTGGTCGAGACCGATGGCGCGGCGGAGCTCGCCTACGACTTCCTGCTGCTCGCGATCGGCGCCCGCCTGGGGCCTGCCTTCAGCCACGGCCTGACGATCGATGACAGGCGGCTCGGCGAGCAGCTGCGCGGCCTGCTCGCGGACCTCGAGCGCGGAGAGGTGCGCTCGATCGCGTTCCTCGCTCCGGCGCCGATGCCCTGGCCGCTGCCGAACTACGAGCTGGCGCTGATGACGGCGCATCGGGCGCGGGAGCTGGGCGTCGATCTGACGGTGACGATCATCACCCCGGAGGACGAGCCGCTGGGGATCTTCGGCCCGCGCGCCAGCCGGGCGGTGGCGGAACTGCTCGACAGCTGTGGCGTCGGCGTGATCCTGTCCCATCGCGGTGATGTCGGCGAGCACGGGGTCATCTCGATTCAGCCGGGCCACCGGACGCTGCACGCCGATCGCGTGGTGGCGCTGCCACTGCTCTCGGGCCCGTCCACTCCGGGCGTGCCGGACAGCATCTACGCGGGCTTCATCCCAATCGACTCGCAATGCCGGGTGCCGGTGCCGGGACGGGTTTGGGCGGCCGGCGACGCCACCGAGTTCCCGATCAAGCACGGGGGGATCGCGGCGCAGCAGGCCGACACCGCCGCGCAGGGGATCGCCGCGCTCGCCGGCGCAGCGGTCGAGCCGGAGCCCTTCCGCCCCGAGATCCAGGCGGCTCTGTTCGGCGGCGATCAGCCGCTGTATCTCAGCGCGCGCATGCGCGTGAGCGGTCAGTACGACAGCGGCTCGCAGGTCAGCCAGACGCCGATGACCTCCACCGCCAAGATCACGGCCAAGTACCTGGCGCCGTATCTCGAGGCTCGGGACCGCGCCGCCGCGCCGTGAGCCCACCGGTTGGGCTCGGTGACCCCTGCGAGCTTCAGCGCGTCAACGGCGCGACCGGCTGGGTCGGTTGCTCGAGGGTCGCGCCACGGGGGATCGTCCCCCAGCCGGGACGCCGCCCGATCATCGCGAAGAAGGTCGCCTTCAGGCGCCACCAGGCCATCGGCGGACGGAACCACACCGACTCGATCAGGCCCCAGCAGGTCAGGCGCAGCAGGTCCAGGGCCCGGTAACGGTGGAACCCGACCTCCTCGACCAGCAGGGCCGTGGCGCTCATCAGCTCGCCGAGGAGCGTGGCGATCAGGAAGAACGCCACCAGGTAGGTCCAGTTGTCGACGTGCAGGATGAACAGGGCGGCCACGATCAGGAAGCCGAGGACCTCGACGATCGGCTCGAACGCCTCGAACAGAATCAGGTACGGCATCGCGTAGAGCCCGGCGGCGCCGTATCGCGGCCGGCCGAGCAGGCCCCGGTGCATCTTGAGGTTGTCGATCAGCCCGGTGTGCCAGCGGATGCGCTGGGTGCGCAGCCCGGCGAGCGTGTTCGGGGCCTCGGTCCAGCACACCGCATCCGAGACGAACTCCACACGGGCACCATCGATCTGCGGCCTGATCAGGTGATGGATGCGCATCGTCATCTCCATGTCCTCACCGAGCGTGGCCTTGGAGAAGCCTCCCAGCGCGACCAGCATGTCGCGCTGGAACACGCCGAACGCGCCACTGACCAGCAGCAGCCCGTTCATCTCCGACCAGGCGATGCGCGTCGCGAAGAAGCCGCGAAGATACTCGAGCACCTGGGTCGCGCTGACGCCTTCGCGCGCGATCCCGGTGGCCACCAGGCGTCCGTCGACGATCTCGGATCCGTTGGCCACACGGATTCCGCCGCCGACGGCCATGCAGTGATCCGGGTCGATCTCGAACGGAATGACGGCCTGCGTGATCGCCTGGGGCTCGAGGATGCTGTCGGCGTCCACGATCACGACGAGCTCGCCGCGCGCGACCGAGATGCCGGCGTTGATCGCGTCCGAGCGGCCGCCGTTGTCCTTCTGCACGACGCGCAGGCGCGGATCGGCCCGCGAGATGCTCACGCCGCGGATGGCGGCGGTCTCCAGCTCGGTCCTGCCCCGCAGCGGCAGCGGCGTGAGGTCGAAGGCGTCCTCGAGCCTCGCGAACGTCTCATCCTTCGAGCCGTCATCGACGACGACAACCTCCAGGTCGGGGTAGTCGCTGCCCAGAAACGCCTCTGCGGCCTGAACGATCAACGCCTCCTCGTTGTAGGCCGGGGTGACCAGGCTGACGCTCGGATGGCGCGAGGTCTCAGCGCTGGGTGGGCGGTTGGGCCCCTGGCCACGCGAATACCACGTGATCTTGCGCAGCGACATCACGAGCAGCGTGCCGGTCGAAATGGCGTAGAGCACGAAGAAGCCGAAGATGCCGAACGAGATGGTCTGAAGGACGGTGATCACGCGCTCGTCACCTGGCCCGTCACCTGCTCAACCGTGCGCGCGTACTCGACCGCCCAGGCGGGGGAGGCCTGGAGCAGCGCGTCGGCCCGCGCGGCGGCACGCGGCCGCCGCGCAAGGGTGAAAAGCGACTCGGCGGCGCGGATCGCGGTTTCGCGGTCCTCGTTGTCGGTGCAGGCGTCGAGCGTCGGCCCGCTGCGCGGGTCGTCGAAGGACCCGAGGGCCCGGACCGCGGCACGCCGGACCGCGACCACGGGATCGTTGGCCGCGGCGAGCAGCGGGTCCGGCACCTCGTCGCCGCCGGCGATCCCGAGGGCGGCCGCGGCCGCCGTGCGTACGCGAAGGTCGGAGTCGAGCGCGAGCACCTCGGCGAGCCGCCACACGCAGCCGGTGCGCTGGTGGGCGAGCGCCGCGAGGCCGAAGCACGACGAGCCACGGATGTTCGGGTTCTTCACGGCCAGCCCGCGCTCAAAGATCGTTCCCGCCTCACCGCCGATCTTGCGCAGCGAGTCGTTGATGATGTCGGTGGGTGCGACGCGGCCCTCGAGGTACGCGTCCCCGAGCGCGGGCACGGCTTCCTCGGAGCCGATGTCACCGAGCGCACGGACGGCCGCCATCCTCACCTCCGGCCGCCGGTCCTCGAAGCGCGCGACCAGGACCGGCACCGAGCTGTCGGAGCCGATCGTGCCCAGCGCCTCACACGCCAGCGCCCGGCGCCAGGGTGAGCGCCGGTGCGTGCCTCGGTGCCCGAGCTCCACGATTCCCGCCTCCTCCAGCGCGTGTCTGAGTGCCGCCTTCTGCTCGGGCGATGACGCCGCGTGCATGAGCTCGATCGCGAACGTGGCGGCGACCGGGCGGTAGGCCGCGTTCATGCGCAGGATCTCCGGGCGGAGCGCGTCGGCCAGGCCGACCGAATCGTCGGTCTCCAGAAATCGCGAGAACAGCGGCCCCAGCTCCTTCTGGACCCGCGCGCGCCGCCGATCGGCGCGAACGGTCTCGAGCCGGCGTGACGCGCCGAGGAACATCAGGGCGATGATCGCGAAGGTCGCGATGCCGATCACCCAGAACGCAACTCCCAGCGGGCTGAGGATTACGAGCAGCACCCGCCGTTCATATCATGGCCCTGATGTTCAAGCGTGGCATCGACAAGACCCTGGAGGTCGACCGGCTGCGGCAGCTGATCGCGCTGGGACCGGCGCTGGTCTCCGAGCTCGACCTGGAAACGCTGCTGAACCGGTTGCTGGAGACAGCCTGCTCGGTCACCGGCGCGAAATACGCGGCCCTTGGGATCCTGAACAAGGAGCGGACGGAGCTCGAGCGCTTCGTCACCCATGGCGTCACGCAGGAGCAGGAGCACGCGATCGGCGCGCCACCTCGCGGTCGCGGCATCCTCGGCGTGCTGATCACGGATCCGCGACCGCTGCGGCTGGGCGATGTCTCCAAGGACCCGAGATCATCCGGGTTTCCGCCGAACCACCCGGCGATGCACTCCTTCCTCGGCGTCCCGATCCTGATCCGCGGGCGCGGGTGGGGCAACCTCTACCTCACCGAGAAGCGCATCGGCGAGTTCACCGAGGCCGACGAGTACGCGGCGACGACGCTTGCGACGTGGGCGGCGATCGCCGTTGACCACGCGCGGCTGTTGGCGGGGGCTGCTGAGCCGCCGCAATAGGTACGTCAATTGACGGGCGGCGATGCGCTCAGCCGCGGCGCACGGTCCTGAGATTCGCCACCAGCAGCGCGAGCGCCGCCACCCCGATCAGCACCGCCAGCGCGATCCGCCAATAGTTCAGGAACAGCAGCAACAACCCCACAGCCACCGCAACCGCCGCGACCAGCAGCAGCAGGCTCGCCAGGAACGAGACAAATCGTCCCCGGGCGATCGCTTCAACGCCGATGAACAAAGCCGCGAGGATCGCGACATCGACGATCGCCGCGAACGGGGACACGAGGAGCGCGACGATGAACGCGGTCAATAAGAGCGGCGTGCTCACCGCGGCCCACAGCTTCAGGAAACGCTGGCGGGACTCCTGCTCGGGATAGGGCTGATGCGTCCGCGTGATGTGCGCCTGCGGCGGCTCCGGCGAGAGCCCCTCGTCCAACGAGGTGACGTGCGCGCGACGTTCCTCGATGAGCCGGGTGCGCTCCCCGATGCTCTTGTTGAGCGCCGCCTCACGTTCGAGCACCTCGGCCCGTCGTTCCCTCGTCAACGCCCGGGCCGGCGCGTATCGCCCCAGGGAGAGAGCCTGCGCACGCAGCCCGCGCAGCTCCACGCGCTCGACCGCGATGCTCGCATCGAGTTGCGCGATCTCGCGGTCCAGGGTGGCGATGCGATCGGCCAGCAGCTCGCTGAGGTCGTCGTCGTTCGGCGGAACCTTCAGCAGACCGGCCCAGCCGAGCGGGTTCTGCCATGACGTCCGAACCAGGCCGCTGCGCTCGTACCGGGGTCCGGCGGGTGCGCGTTCGCCACCGAACCGATCGTGCGTGTCAAGCCCCCACAGCCCACGGTATCCCTGAACCCACGACGTGTCGTCGTCGATCACCACCGGGCTCCACTGCGCATCATGGCCGGAGCCGATGGTGACGCCGTCACCCCTCGCGTAGTCGACGAACGGCAGTCCCACGCCCAGGGGCCGGCCTGTGTAGTGGCGCCACGGCGCCAGCAGCCGCTGCAGCCTGCGCAGGTACCTGAGCAGCGGTTCCGCCCGGGAGGGCGCGACCACGACGACGTAGTCGCCCGCGATGAACGCCCCGGAGTGCGATCCGGCGCCGGCAAATGCGACCACGTGATCGCCCTCACGGCACAGCTCGGTGTCGTCCCAGCGGCGCCGCAGGTCGTCGCCGCGATAGTCGTGCGAGGAGAACGCCACCCATGCAGGCTGGAGCGCACCGTCGCCGCGCTCGGCGACGTAGACGGTGATCATCTCCCAGTCCGCCTCATGGTCGTTGATCCCGCCGAACGTCGAGCGCCAATCGTTCATCGCGTAGAAGAACCAGTACTGCAGACAGATGTAACCGCCGTCGCGCACCACCCGTCCGTAATACGTAAACCGGTCGGACTCGAGGCGTTCGCGGTACGTGGTCTCGGCGGCTGCCTCAACCCCGGCAGGTACCTTGCCGCGGATCAGCAAGGACCCGCGCATGCCCGCGTCGATCAGGCGGCCGAACAGGCCGGCCGTCGTGAATCGGCCGGCGTGGCTGAGCCGCTCACGAGCGATCAGCCAGCGCACGTAATCGGCATGGCCGAGCGGTTCCTCGACGAAGCGCAGGAACATGCGCTCCCCGCGCCGGCCGGCCGATTCCTGACAGAGACGCTCCAGGCTGAGCTGGCCGGCGGGCACGATCAGGGCCGGCTCGCCCTCGTCCCCCGCGGCCCACAGACTGCACTGCTCCACGTACGGCCCGACCGCGGTCGGGAAGAACAACTCTCCGTTCGTGTAACGGAGAGTTGGCTCGTAAGCCTGCAACAGACCCAGGTCACGGTCTCGCTGCGCGGCCGCGTCCAACACGGGTGCGTCTGTCTGTGACGCGCTGGCTCTGGGTTCTGTCGGCTCTAAGACTGAAGGACCTTGCGTTTCTCTGCTTCGAACTCGGCGTCGGTGAGGATCCCGCTTGCCTTCAGCTCCGCGAGCGCCTTCAGCTGGGCGATCCGGGCGTCCGGGTCGCCGGCAGCAGGCTGATGTGATGCGGGGGAAGCAGGTTGGTGTGAATACCCGGCGCCGGGCTGCTGGGACTGTTCGGATGCTGCCCAGCGCTCGTGCTGGCGACGTTGAACACGGCCGTGGACCGAGCTGGCGACGGCGACCTTGGCGGCGGTCTTGATCAAGCCCATGATGTTCTCATCCGATCGTGCGGTCTGTGGATCCGGCGCCCCCGCCCTGCAGCTCGGTCGCGTCGAGCGCAGCCATGATCTCCTCCGGCAGGATGCGCCCGTTCAGGACCAGGTGGGCTCCGTGCGCGTGCAGCTGGGCGTCGAGCTTGAGCGTCCAGAGATTTTCGTAGATGACGATTCCGGCGAGGCGGCCCGGGTGGATCGCATCTCCGATTGCGGCCAGGTCTGCTTCATCGAGCAGCGCCGACGCCGCGCCTTCCCAGGTGGCGAGATCGACATCGGCGGGCAGGTCGAGTCCCTCCAGGTCAACCGTGTGCACAGCGCCGTCCGCCGCCTTGGCGACGAACTCGAGGTCGAGCACGCGAATCGTGCCACGGTCGACCGCGTCCAGCAGAAGGGCGAACTCGTCGCCCGTCGGCCGCTCGCCGGGAAACTCCACCACCAGGTAATCGATCGGTCCCAGCTCATCGTCGCTCATCGGCCCAAATCTACGCTGCTGGGCGATCAGATTGGCCAAAATCGGATGCAGACACCACGGCCCGGCTGTGATCACGGCCGGCGCGATAATTCGGGGGTGGATGTGAAGGATCCCGCCCGGCCGCGACGGGAGCGGGCGAGGCTCGTAAACGCGCTGATCGTGCTCGCTACGACGCTGCTGGTCGTGGCGATCTTCGCGACCTGGGCCAACCGGCTTCTGTTCAGCCCCGACAACTGGTCGAGCACCAGCACCCAGTTGCTGCAGAACGCCAACGTCCGTACGACCACGGCGAACTACATCGTCGATCAGGTCTATGCCTACGTCAACGTCCCCGGCCTGATCAAGAAGGGCCTGCCGAGCCAGTTCCAAGGGATCGCTGGTCCCGCCTCCGGCGCCCTGCGCGATGTCGCCGTCCAGCGGGTCGGACAGCTTCTCACCCAGCCGCACATCCAGAGTCTGTGGGCCCGGGCCAACCGCGTAGCCGCTCAAACATTCATTGCGGTGGTGAACGGCGGCAAAGGCGCGGTCGGCACCAGACAGGGCGTCGTCACCCTGGATCTCGGCAGCATCGCCGACAGTGCCGCCTCGCAGCTCGGCCTCCTCTCAGGCCCGATCTCGAAGCTCCCGCCCAACATCGCGACCGTGACGCTGTTCAAGTCCGACAAGCTGTCGTTCGTCCAGGACATTGGCAGGGCGATCAAGGGCCTCGCGCTGTGGCTGACGATCCTGGTGCCCATGCTGTACGCGCTGGCGATCGCGCTGACACCCAGTCCACGCCGGCGGACGCTGATGAAAGTCGGGTTCGCGGGACTGTTTGCCGGGGCCGCCGTGCTGTTGCTGCGCCTGATCATGGAGTCGCAGGTAGCCGGGGCGCTCACCGACAGCGCATCCCTGAAGGTGACGATCAGGGATGTCTACGCGATCGCCACAGCGATCCTCCGCGACGTCGCGGGGGCGGTGATCGCCGGCGGCATCGTGCTGATCGTCGCCGCGTGGTTTGCGGGCCCCGCCCGCGCTGCTCGGCTCGGGCGCGAAGCGATCGCACCGTTCCTGCGTGAGCATCGCGGCGGGACGTACGCGATCACACTGGGCCTGATGGTTCTGATCTTTCTCTGGGACCCGATTTCAGCGACCAGCAAGCCCGCCGGGATCATCGTGTTCACGCTGCTGGCGCTGCTTGGCACCGAGGTACTCGTGCGCCAGACCGCCCGTGAGTTCCCGGAGGCCCGGACCGGCGCCGCAACCCACGTGATCCGGACCCGTTTGCACAGCCTGCGCGCGCGCCGGCCGCAGCGCAGCAGCCGATCCGCCTCGGCTCCGGCGGGACCGACGACCGCGGAACAGCTGGGGCAGCTGGCCGACCTTCGCGCCCAAGGCGCGCTCAGCGAGGACGAGTACCAGGCCGCGAAAACACGGCTGCTCCGGGGCTAACTCAGCTGTTCGGAGGTGCCGTCCGCGCCGGCGGACCGCACCACCCGGTGGACGAACCCAAGCTTGCGCTTGACCGGCGAGGCAATCGTGAACGGGTACAGGTCGCCCTTGCCCATCGCATGGTTCGCGCGGTTGAGCAGCAGTGACACCCAGCGCCAGTCCTCCAGCACCTCCTCGATCGTGGCGTCCGCGTACGAGCGCCGCGGCGTGATGTCGTGCGGGATCGCCCCCTCGACGCGGTCGGCGTGCAGCACCATCCCTGAAATGGCGATCGTGTCAAGGGTGTCGGTGATGTGCAGGTAGTGCGCGAAGCACTCGGCGAAGTCCTCCCACGGGTGCATCGTCGCGTACTCGGAGATGAACGACTCGGCCCAATTGTCCGGAGCCCCCAGCTTGTAGTGGCGGGCGAGCGCGTCGGCATAGGAGGCGCGCTCGTCTCCGAACAGCGCACGGCACTCCTCAATCCACGGCCCCTGCTCGACCAACACCCATTCGTAGTAGTGCCCGACCTCGTGGCGAAAGTGACCGAGCATCGTGCGATAGGGCTCATCAAGCTGCACCCGCAGCGCCTCGCGCTGGGCATCCAGGCTCTCGACCAGGTCGATCGTGATGATCCCGTTGGCGTGCCCCGTGATGATCGGCTTGCCCTCTGACAGGGAGGACAGGAGGTCGAATCCCAACCCGCCATCGACTTCGTCCCAGGGCTCGATCGGCAGGCTGAGCCGGGTCAGCTGGAACAGCAGCCGCCGCTTGGCGGCCGCGGTCTCGGCGAGGCGCTCCAGCGCGAGCGTATCGTCGGCCGGCGGCCGGCGGCGCGTCAGGCGGCAGGAGAAGCAGAACGCGCGCTCGTCGTCCTCGGCGACCATCCAGTTGCATTGCCAGGCCCGGTTCACGCAAGGCACCCAGCGCGCGCCGTCGACAACGGTGCCGTCGGCGGTTGCGGCGACCATCGCCAACGTCGGCAGGTGAAACCCCAGCTCCTGTCCACAGCCTCCGCAGGAGAGCGTCTCGAACGGGGTGAACTCGCCGCAGCGTGGACAGCGGAGCGCCTGCACTGCGCGATCATAACCGCCCGGCCTTCCAGCTGAGGGTAGGGTGTGCCCGTGTTCGTCACCAGCGGCCCGATTGTCGCTGCCATCGCGGAGGTCCTCACTCGCGCGCGGCGTGCAGCCTCGCCGGGGGCGGTCGCGACGTACATCCCCGAGCTCGCGGTTGCGGATCCCGAGCAGCTCGGGGTCGCGGTCACGTCGGTGCTCGGCCATTGCTATGAGGCCGGCGATGCGGCGGCCGAGTTCACGATCCAGTCGATCTCGAAGCCGTTCGTGTACGCGCTCGCGATCGAAGAGCTCGGCTTGGTGGAGGTGCGCAAGCACGCCGGCGTCGAGCCGAGCGGCCAGCCCTTCAATGCGATCAGCTTCGACGACGCCGGACGCCCGGCCAACCCGATGATCAACGTCGGCGCGATCACCGCGACCTCGCTGATCCCGGCCGAGTCCGCCGCCGAGCGCTTCAAGCGCATCCGCGATGCGCTTTCGGCGTTCGCAGGACGCCCGCTCGAACTCGACGAGCGCGTCTACGCGTCCGAGGCGTCCACCGGCGATCGCAACGTCGCGCTCGCCGGACTGGCGCGCGCCAACGGTGTGTTGGCGGGTCGGGTTGAGGACGCCGTCGACCCATACTTCCGGCAGTGCGCGCTGCGGGTGACGGCGGACGACCTGTCAGTGATGGCGGCGACGCTGGCGGGCGGCGGCGTCAATCCGGTAACCGGCCGGCGCGTCGTCGACGCGGACGCCGCCCGTCAGACCCTGTCGGTGATGGCGAGCTGCGGCATGTACGACCGCTCCGGCGACTGGATCCTCGAGGTCGGGTTGCCCGCCAAGTCCGGCGTCGGCGGCGGGATCGTCGCCGTCTCCCCGGGTCGCTTCGGGATCGGCGTGTTCAGCCCGCCACTGGATGAGGTTGGCAACAGCGCTCTCGGCGTGGCGGTCCTCAAGGTCGTCGCGCACGAGTTCGGGCTGCACCTGTTCAACCGTCCGGTCACGTCGATCTCGCCGGTCGAGTCGATCGAGACCGGGGACGACGCAACGGTGACACTGAAGCTGCGCGGCGCGCTGGACTTCGTCGCCGCCGAGCGGATCGTTCACGAGGCCGTGGCCGTGCTCGCCTCACGGAAACCGCGGATGCTGGCGCTCGACCTCGGCTCGGTGACCGACGCCGACACGAGCGCGGTGCGGCTGCTGAGCGCCGTCGCCGAAGAGGCCAAGGAGCGCGGCATCACGATTGTGTTCGCCGACCCGCTGGACGTACTCGGCCATTGAGGCCCACGCCCGGACTCGCTGCCTTTCCAGCGGCCCACGTGGCTATCAGCCGAGGGGGGACGCCTCGTACGTCGGCTGGTCGTCGGGCGTGCCGGCGAGCAGCCCGAGCTGGTTGGTGGCCCTGACCGCCGCGCGAGAGAGCGCGTTGGCGTAGGTGGGGAACGAGAATGGAACGAGCGCGAGTTGTCTGACGGTCATGTTCGCGGCGATCGCTACCGCCGCGAGCTGTGCGAGCTCGACCGCGCGCTCCCCGACGATGTG
>WQWK01000046.1 GCA_009785395.1 Conexibacteraceae bacterium | reverse complement strand
GAACTTCATCAACGACATGGCGAGCGGCATCTCGGACCACCGCGTGGTGCTCTACCTCGAGATGGACGGCCTGATCACGATGCAGTGCGAGACCAGCGCCGGCAAGGCGACCCGCCTGAAGGAGCTCACCTACGCGATCAACACGCTCTCGACGCTGCCGCGCGCCGCGATCTACGTGGATGCCGGCGCGTCCGACGCGGGCCAGCAGAAGGTCATCGCCGGGTATCTGAAGCAGATCGGCGTCAGCAAGATCACCGGGTTCTTCCTCAACTCGACGCACGCCGACTGGACGCTGAACGAGATCGCCTACGGGCAGAAGATCGTCCGCAAGCTCGGGGGCAACGTGCACTTCGTCGTCAACACCACCGTCAACGGCCGCGGCCCGGAGGCCACCAAGCACCGGACTACGGAGGGCAACGAGGTGCTCTGCAACCCGACGAAGCAGGGCCTCGGCCCGAAGCCGACGACCAACACCGGCTATTGGCACGTGGACGCGTTCGCGTGGATGAACTTCGCCGGCCTGTCGGACGGACCGTGTCACTCGGACCCGACCAACCCGTTCCAGGAGCCGACCGGCGTCTACATACCGAAGTACGCGGAGCTGCTGATCAGCCGCGCGGACTACAAGGTCACGGGCACCGTCCACAACGTCAAGAAGAGCTGAGCTCCGGCGCGCGGGGGTCTGCCCGACCCCGCTTACGTCCGGGGTTGATGCGAACATACGTTCGCATTGATCTACGCGGAGCTGCACGCACACTCGGCCTACTCGTTCCTCGACGGCGCCTCGCTGCCCGAGGAGCTCGTGCTGGGCGCGCTCGAGCTCGGCTACGAGTCCTTCGCGCTGACCGACCACAACTCCGTCTCCGGCTCGATGGAGTTCGCCCAGAGCGCGCGGGCGCTCGGGCTCAGAGCGCTGCACGGTGCCGAGCTCGACCTCGACGACGGCCGCCACCTGACGCTGCTGGTCCGCGACGCGACCGGCTGGGGGAACCTCTGCCGGCTGCTGACAAGAGCGCACCGGGACACGCGTCTCAGCGGGGCCACTGGTCAGCTAACCAGTGGCCCCGGGCCACCGTCGGTAGCCCTCGAAGACCTCCTCGACCGGACCGACGGCCTCGTCTGCCTGAGCGGCTGCTACTCGCACGGCATCCACGACGAGCCGACGCTGCGGCGGCTGCGCGAGGGCTTCGGGCCTGAGAATCTGCGGGTCGAGCTGCAGCGTCCCTACCTGCCCGGGGACCGTGCTCGCAACCGCAGGCTCGAGTGGCTGGCGGAGCGGCTCGAGTTGCACTGCGTGGCGACCGGCAACGTGCACGCGCACGCCCGCGCGCGGGGGCCGCTGCAGGACGCGTTCGTCGCGCTGCGCCTGCACTCGACGCTCGACGCCTCCGAGCCCGATCGGCGCGGGAACTTCAGCCACGTGCTGGCCACGCCGGCGGCGATGGCGGCGCGCTTCCCGGAGTATCCGGAGGCGGTCGCGGAGACGGCGCGGGTGGCCGAGTCGCTCGAGTTCGATCTCTGCCGGGACCTCACCTACAGCTATCCGGGCGCTGAGGATCCGCACAAGCTGCGCGAGCTGAGCGGTCTGTGCGACGCGCGCTTCCACGAGCGCTACCGCGATCAGCCGGCGGCGGTCCGCGACGTCGCGGCGGGACGGCTGGAGCAGGAGCTGCGGATCATCGAGAAGCTCAACCTCGCGGGCTTCTTCGTGCTGCATCACGAGATGCTCGAGCTCGCACGGGAGGTCGCGGTCGAGGTGCGCGGGGGTGGTCAGGGGGGCGGGATCGACTCGCCGCGCGCGACGCTGCCACCGGGCCGTGGGCGCGGCTCCAGCGTCTCTTCGATCATCTGTTACCTGACGGGCCTCTCGCACGTCGACCCGATCGCCAACGAGCTGGCGATCGGGCGTTTCCTGAGCGAGGACCTGAAGGCGCTGCCGGACATCGACCTGGACTTCCCGCGCGACATCCGTGAGGTCCTGATCCCACGTGTGTCAGAACGCTTCGGCAAGGATCGGGCAGCGTTGGTCGCCGCCTTCCCGACCTACCGGGCGCGGGGTGCGATTCGTGAGCTCGGCAAGGTGCTGGGGCTGCCGGCCGGGGAGATCGAGCGGGTCGCGCGCGGCAGCGAGGGGTGGGACGCGCGCGGCGTCGGGCGCGACATCGAGACTGCCTCCGGAGGGGCACCCCTCGGCGGCCGCTGGGCCTGGCTGGCACGGCTGGCGGCGCAGGCGCACGGGCTGCCGCGGCACCTCTCGCAGCACCCTGGCGGGATGATCATCGCGACGCGGCCGCTGATCGACTGCTGCCCGGTCGTGCCGGCGGCGATGGAGGGGCGCTACATCGCCCAGTGGGACAAGGACTCGTGTGCCGACGCGGGCTTTTTGAAGATCGACCTGCTGGGGCTCGGGATGCTGTCGGCGGTCGAGCGCTGCGTCGAGATGATCGATCGCACGCGGGGCGAGCGGATCGACCTCAGCCGCATCCCGCACGAGGACCCGGCGACGTATGACGCGATCCAGCACGCCGAGACCACGGGGGTCTTCCAGATCGAGAGCCGTGCGCAGATGCAGTCGTTGCTGCGCACGCGGCCCGAGAACCTGAAGGACATCGCGATCCAGGTGGCGATCGTGCGTCCCGGGCCGATCCAGGGAGGCGCCGTCAACCCCTACATCGAGCGGCGCCGGCGGTTGCGGGTCGACCCGGATTTTGAGATCCCTTTCGAGCACCCGTCGCTGGAGCCGGCGCTGCGCGAGACGCTCGGGGCGATCATCTTCCAGGACCAGGTGCTGGAGGTGGCGGCCGCGTTCGCCGGGTTCAGGCCGGGGGAGGCGGAGGATCTGCGCCGGGCGATGAGCCGCAAGCGCTCCGAGGCCGCGATCGAGGCGCATCATCAGCGCTTCGTCGCGGGCGCGATGCGCCTGCACGGTGTGGATGCCGAGCTCGCCGAGCGCGTGTTCGCCAAGGTCAAGGGCTTCTCCGGGTTCGGCTTCCCCAAGTCGCACGCGGCCGCGTTCGGGCTGCTCGCCTACCAATCGACCTGGCTGCGGGTGCACTACGGGCCCGAGTTCCTGTGCGCGCTGCTGAACGAGCAGCCGATGGGGTTCTACCCGCCCGACGCGCTCGTGCACGAGGCTCAGCGCCGGGGTCTCGAGGTGGTCGCCCCGGACGTGAATCTGTCGGGGGCGGAGTGCTCGCTCGATGCCGGCGGGCGGGTGCTGATCGGGCTCGGGTATGTCCGCGGAGTGCGGCAGGCGGAGATCGAGGCGCTCGTGCGCGAGCGGGAGCGGGGCGGGAGCTTTGCGAGCCTCTCCGAGCTGGCGTCGCGGGCCGGCGTGGGGGCGCCGGCGCTCGACCTGCTGGCGTGGTCGGGCGCGTGCGACTCACTGGTGACCGGGGGCGGCGCGGCCGCCGCCGGCACGCCCGCGGGAGGGCTCTCGCCGCGCCGGATCGTGCTCTGGGAACTGGGGGTCGCGACGGCCGCTCGCGGCATAGCCGGCGGTGGCGGAACCCAGCTCGCCCTGCCGCTCGATCTGCCGCAGGCGCCGGCGCTGCCTGCGCTCACGGGCTGGGAGTCGCTGCTCGCGGACTACAGCACGCTGGGCATGACCGTCACCTCGCACCCGATGGCCCTGCTGCGGGCGCGGCTGCCCGACGGCTGCAATGACAGCCGTGACCTGTCACGGCTGCGGCACGGCACGCGGGTCAGGATCGGCGGCATGGTGGTGGCGCGCCAGCGTCCCGGGACGGCCTCGGGCGTCGTGTTCGTGCTGCTCGAGGACGAGTTCGGCGTGATCAACCTGATCGTGCCCCCCGCGGTCTACGAGCGGCACCGGCTGACGGTCCGGACCGAGCCGCTGCTGTTGGTCGAGGGCAAGCTGGAGCGTCACGCGCAGGCGGGTGGGGGGATCAACGTGCTGGTCAACACGGTCGGAGCGATCGCGGCGCCAGGAGGACTGGTTGCGCAGGTCCAGGATTTCTCTGCCGCCGACGAGCGCGTGCGCGCGCAGGAGCGGTCGCCGGACGCTTCAGTGGATGGAGTGGACGACTTTCGCGCGGTCGCGCCGCCGGTGATGAGCTTCGCGGCGGGGCGCAGGCGCTGACCCGGATCAGGCATGGGCGCCGGCCCGATCGGGCGCAGGCGCTGGCGCGACGAGCCGCCCGCTCGCACGGTAAGGTCCCCGGCACATGGTTGGCGTGATCATCATCGCCGTCGTCTTCACCGGGCTCGCGCTTGCCGTCGCCTACGGGGCCTCGAAGGGCACCTTCAAGGGTCTCGGCGATGCCCTGCAGACCACCAGCCGCGCCGGCAGCCGCCTGCTGAACACGTCGATAGCGTTCGTGTTCATCGCATTCGGTGTGGCCACGCCGCTCATATTCATCCTCGGCAACCACTCCAACTCCAACGCCAAGGCGGCCGGCCTGCCGCTGAATGCGGCGGAGCAGTCCGGCCGTGAGCTGTTCGGCGCCCACTGTGCGGTCTGCCACACCCTCTCAGCCGACAACGCTGTAGGCAAGGTCGGGCCGAACCTCGACGTGCTGAAGCCGCCAGAGGCGATCGTCGCGCACACGATCGAGAACGGCTGCCTGCAGAAGCCGGTCGGGACCAACTACAGCAACGTCTGCCTGGGCTTCGGCACGATGCCGGCGGGACTCCTCCAGGGCCGGCAGGTCACGGACGTCGCGGCGTTCGTCGCACGGGTCGCCGGTCACTAGTGGACCTGTACCAGGCCGCCACGCCTGCGTGAGTCTGGGAGGGCCGCCGGGGCGACCCTCCGCTTGGGACGAGCCTTCGCCGCGGCGAACCTAAGACCTCATTAACGCCGACTCCGACTTTTCGCAAATTGCGGGGAAGCTTGTAACGGACGCCACTCTTCCGTCCGTGGGCGTTGGTACGCTCGCGCCTACGTCAAATGCTGAATTCCTGCTCACCGCGTGTTTTTTGCGGAGGTTGGAAGCGGGGGACCCAGTTGTTGGGGCGAATCGCGTCCAGGGGGACGCGTAGTGCCACTCTTTCGGCGCGAGCCCGTCAGCTAACGATGCAAGCGCCGCCGAGAGAAAGAGGACGAGATCTCATATGCCGCCAACGGGGTCGATTTTCATGGACTGGCAGCAGGCCGACAGTGAGCGTCGGCTGCTGATCGACGAGGACTTCAGCTGGTCCGAGCCGCCCGCGCCTGCGCGCCGGCGTGCCACCGAGGAACCGATCCGCGCGCGGCGCCGCCGCGGGGCGGGGTCAGCCGCAGCTCGTGCGGAGCGCGAGTCCGTCATGCAGCGCGAGCCTGCCGGCGTGCACGAATCCTGGAACCAGCCCACATCGGCCCACAGCCATTTCGACGAGATGATGCGCGAGTGGAACGCCGCCTACGGGGACGCCCCCGCCTACGCGGAGGTCTCCGCCCCGATCCCCGTCCGCGAGCACGCGGCGCCAGTTCGCGAGCACGCGGCGCCAGTTCGCGAGCACGCGGCGCCAGTTCGCGTGCGCGAGGCACCCGCGGGCAATGTCGCCGTGCTCGAGCCGCCCGTGGTCGAGCAGGTGCTCGAACCCCCGGCGCGGGAGGCGTGGGAGGCGCCTGTCCCCGATGCGCGTGAGCGGACGTTCGATCTCTCCGACCCCGGCACCGGCGGATCTCCTCACCGTCGCACGGTCGTGATCAGCGGCCGTGGTGACGACCGCTACATGCCCGCTCCGCGGCGCCGTCATCCGTCCGAGGATCTGCGCTTCCACGAGCGCTCGACGTTCAGCCCTGACCGCGCGGGCCTCTGGGCCCTGCTGCTCGGCCTGGCGCTGCTGGTCGGCGCCATCGTGCATTAGTGCCCTGAGTCAAGAAACCTGGGGGGTCGGTGCGAGGCCGGGGCTACCCCGGCGGCGGCCTCACCGAGAGCGGAGCGTTGAACGAGTCGTAGGTGTGGTGCATGAAGTGCGCCGCCGCCGTCATCTCCAGCTCGAGCGTGCGGTGCGACTTCTTGTCGACCCAGATCGTGAAGAAGCCCGGCGTCTGCGGGTCTGCGAACGAGACCACCGTGACGGCGTGGCCCGCGACGGTCGCGCTCCCCATCAGCGTGGCGTTCGTCACCAGGGGCGTCCAGTAGGGAGCGATCGGGTTGACCGGCGTTCCGGCCGACTCGTGCCAGGTGCCGCCGAGCTTGCGGTCCCAGCGCCGGTACCCGATCAGGATCGACTCGTCCTCGCCGTGGACGATGAAGTGCAGCCGGTTCGGCGCGACCGCGTAATAGGTCGTGTACACGACCGCGCGCGGGCTCGACGCGAGGCGCTCGTGCGTGACCATTGAACGGATCCGCCGGTACTCGGCGGCGGCGTCGCGGACGAGGGCAAGCGCTGCCGCGCTCGGGCCGTGAGACGGAAGCGTGAATGCCACGTGACTGCCATTGCTGAAGCTGATCTTCGCGCGCCGTGGCAGGCTGCTGCCGGGCAGCACGGCCTCATAGCAGCCCGCCGTGCAGGTGGTCCCGGTTGCGCTCACGCGGCTGCCGTCGCGGCCGGTGAGCGTGAACTCGGGCCGCAGGCCGGTGGCGCCGGCACCGGTCTGGGCAAAGACCGTCGCCATCACCAATAGCCCGTGCGTGCGCGGAGCGACCGCGAGACCCACGGCCAGCGCCCCGTCCTCACGGGCCAGCACGACGGCGCCCGGAGGTTGATCGCCCAACGTGGCGGGGGTGAAGCGCTGCACCAGGCTGACACTGCTGGCCCTGGTGAACGTGAACACGGCCGCGGCCGCCAGCGCCAGCGCGATCAGTACGACCTGGGCTGCGAGCCACGTCCGAGGCCTGGTCTGCGTCATCGGTCTGCTCCCGCGATCGTCACCGGGATACGCGTCAGCCATTCGGTCAGACCCTGCCTCACTGTCATCTCGAGCTCCCAGCGACCGGGCGTCCGCAGCGGCGCGTCCGCGACCCGGAAGCGGCTCGCCGAGACCTGGACGACGTTGAGGTTGACCGGCTTGCGCCCATGCGCGGGGGGTGTGGCCGCCAGATCGACTTCTCCAATCGCGAGATGGCGCCGGCTTGTGACCCGCATCTCAACCGTGTTGGCGCCCGATAGGGCGGGGCGCAGGGTGAGCGTGGCTGTGAACGGCCCGGTTGAGCGGGTCGCGGTGAAGTTCGTGGGCCGGCTTGTGGCGGCGAGCACGCCCTTCGCGGGCGCCTCGTCGACCAGTGCCGCGGTGACTCCGAGGATCGCCAGCAACAGCACGAGCTCGGTCCCGATCGCGCGGACGAAGCGGCTGCGAACGGCATCCAGAGCGGTCCCCGTGCGCAGCGCTCGCACCGACACGCGATTGTTGAAGGCACCGAGTGCGAGCAGCGGCAGCACGAGCCCGATCTTCGCGAGGATCAGGACCCCGTAGGTCGTCTGCCAGAGCCCACGCCATGCGTGCACCTCGAGGTAGGCGCTGACGATCCCGGCTGCGCCGAGCAGCGGCACCGTGACCATTGCCATCAGCGAGAAGCGCGGGACTGCCACCATGGCGAAGCTCCAGCGGTGTGCCGAGCCGCTGACGGTGAGCGCCACGAGCAGGAGCGCGAGTCCGCCGATCCAGATGGCGGCGCCGGTGATGTGGACGCCGTCGGCCACGAACGCGAGCGGTCCCGACACGCTCGCGTGGCCGGAATCCGTGCTGGTCAGCAGCAGGCCCACGCCGGCGGCGGCCAGCAGCAACTGTCGCGCTCGCCACCACCGCTGTGCCCACAGCTGGAGGCTCAGCGCGAGCAGGGCGAACGCTGCTGCCAGCCAAGCCCGCGCCAGCCACGTCTCACCGAAGCGCTGGTGCCGGAGCGTCTCGAGTGCAAGCTTCGCGAATCCGCCGCCGAGACCGGTGCCGTTCGCCTCCGCTGCCTGGAAGGGCAGTCCCAGCAGCGCGAGCAGCGCCAGCAGCGCGGCTCCGAGCGTCAGCACGCGCAGGAGCGTCTGGCCGGTCGCAGGATCGGCATCACGCAGCACCCACAGCAGGGCGATCGCGCCCCCACAGCAGAGCAGCATCAATGCCAGGTTGAGGAAGCGGACGATTCCGAACCCCAGTGAGAGGCCCTCGGGTATGTTTCCGCGCGCCAGCAGTTCGGCGCCGATCCGGCCGGCGTTTCCGCGCCTGCCGACCGAGAAGGTGTAGACGCCGTGAACTATGTGCGTGTCAGCCGATGTGACCCGCCAGGCGACCGTGTAGGTGCCATCCGCCAGACGCCCGGGGATCGCCACCGCGATGCGGTCGGGGGCGGGCTGCGTCACCGTTTTGCTCGACACGCGCCTGCCGGCGCCATCGTAGACGGCCAGCGACGGGACGCTCACCGACTCGTCGTAGGTGATGGAGACCGTCGCTGGTGAGGCCTGCACGACACCGCCGATCGCCGGGCTGCTGGCGACCGGGTACGCGTGTGCAGAAGCCGCCGAAGCGGTCAGCAGGAGTGCCAGTGCGGCGGCTACCGCGACCCTGCAGGCTCTGGGTCGCGTTCTGGTGAGGACTACCGAGTGTATGTGGCAGCCGATCCTATTGGCGTGGCGTGAGAGGACAAATTGGTATACTCGGGCGGTCGGCAGTCCCGACCAGTTTTCTGTTCAAGGTCTAATTCAGCGGGCGACGGCTGGGGACGCCCAAAGGAGGAGGATGAATGCGCCGCATTGTTTTCCGCGCCCTGCCAGCGCTGGTTTCGGCCGGGGTTCTGTTCGCAGCCGGATCGCCAATGGCCGATGCCGCGGTTCAGGGCCACGCCGCCGCGACCACCACGATCTCCGTCAAGGCGACGGAGTACAAGTTCACGCTCTCCAAGAAATCCCTGAGTAAGCCCGGCAAGGTCATCTTCAACGTTGTGAACAAGGGGACCATCCCGCACGACTTCAAGATTGACGGCAAGCAGACCGCGCTGCTGTCCCCGGGTCAGAGCGCCAAGCTGACCGTCACCCTCAAGAAGGGCAGCTTCTCCTACATGTGCACGGTTTCCGGTCACGCCGCGCTCGGCATGAAGGGCACGTTCAAGGTTCTGTAAGGAGAGACCGCTCCAGGGAATGATCGGCGGGCTGATCCTGGCGGGCGGTGAAGGGTCACGATTCGGCCCGGAATCGAAGCTCGTCCAGGATCTCGCCGGCCGGCCGCTGCTGGAGCACGCGGTCACCGCAATGTGTGCGGTGCCGGAGCTCGAGCGCATCGTCGTCGTGCTCGGCGCCCAGGCGGAGTTGGTCCGGGCCCGCGTCCACTTCGATCGCGCCGAGCCGCTCGTATGCGAGCACTGGTCGCGCGGCATGTCGGAAACGCTCAGATTCGGCGTACAAGCGCTCGGCGGGCCCGGCCGCGTCGTGGTCACGCTCGGCGACTCGCCGACTGTGACCGCGAGCGTCGTCAAGCGCTTCGTCTCGGCGCCACCGGGATCGCGGGCCACGTATGCCGGCAGGCCCGGTCATCCGGCTGTACTCGGGCCCATCCAGATCGAGCGGCTGGGCTCGGTCACGGGCGACACCGGCGCGCGCGCGCTGCTGGACGGCCCGGCGATCGAGTGCTCGGACCTGTGCTCCGGCCTCGATGTGGACACCCCCGCGGACCTCAAGCGCATCAGGGATGCGTGGACGGCATCCGCCGTCAGCGGGGGCGGATCGCGCCCGCGGCACTGACGAGCGGCTTTCCGACACGGCCCGAGCGGGCCGCGATCACCTCGGCCATGATCGAGATCGCGACCTCCTCCGGTGTTGCGGCGCCGATGTCCAGCCCGCAGGGTGAGTGCACGCGGCGCAGCTCCTCGGCGTCGACGCCCA
Organism: Conexibacteraceae bacterium; assembly: GCA_009785395.1. The sequence continues at coordinate 1,373 of WQWK01000046.1, read as the reverse complement.
GGTCCGCGAGCCGTGCGTTGCGCTCGGCTGCTGTGCGCCGGCTGCCGAGCGCCCCGATGTAGCCGGCGGCGCTGCGCAGCGCCGCCAGAATGGCGGGCTCGTCGAACTTCGAGTCGTGACTGAAGACGATCACGGCGTCACCGCTTCGCAGGCGCCGTGCGTCGATCGCTGCGTCCGGCCAGCCGATCTGGACCTCGGCGACGCGTGAGAAGCGGTCCGAGCGTGCGAACGGCTCGCGCGCGTCGACGATCACGACTCGGTAGCCGATCTGGCTCGCCAGGGCCGCGACCGCGGCGGAGTAGTCGATCGCGCCGACGAGCACGAGCGTCGGCGGCACGCCGAAGCCGTGCAGGTGCACGCTGCACGCGGCGCCGAGCGCTTCACCGCCGTCACCGTAATGGCGCAGCGCGCTGGTGCGGCGCTCGCCGAGCGCGCCGAGATCTGCGGAAACCGTGTGGTCGAGCAGTTCCGGGCCGCCTAGCCCGCCGGTCACGCGGCCGTCGATCACGGCCAGTTTCGCGCCGGCCGACGGCCCGTCGACGAGCGTCGCCATCGCGACGGACTCCTCACGCGCCAGCGCGTCGAAGGCCTGCGCGCAAACGTCCCGGGCGGCTCCGCGCAACTCGTGAACCAGCACCTGCACGGCGCCGCCACACATCAGCCCCACGCTCTGGGCGAGTCCGTCGGACACCCCGTAGCGCAGCAGTCGCGGGGCCTCCGACCCTTCCAGGATCGCGAGCGCGTTGGTGACCACGTCGGCCTCGACGCAGCCGCCCGTGATCGAGCCCTCGATCGCACCCTGGGCGTCGACAAGCATGAACACCCCAGGCTCGAACGGTGAGGAGCCCTCCGCGTCCACCAGGAGCCCACAGACGATTCGGCGTCCGTCAGCGAGCCAGCGCATCCCAACCGACACCTGCTCGGCTACGACGGTCACTCACATCACCACCCTGTCACTCCTCCAACAGCCTCTCACCGGCACAGGTGAGGCTAACACGCAGAGTTCACGGATGTGACAGTACAAGCACACCTAGGCAACATCTAGGCATTGGCACGGCCCCCAAATCCACCCCGGAACCGGCGTGTTCCATCGGTGCGCAGGTGTATAGTCGGCATTGCACAAGTTTGTTCAGACGGAGGAGAGGCATGAACAATTCCGCGGGTGCCCCCGCTCACTCCCGTGAGCGAACGGTGGTGCCTGACTACCTGTCCCCCGGTGCCGCCAGCAACGACACCGAGTTCGACCCAGGGTCGGCAGTCGACCCGGAGTCCGACCGAGGGTCGATCCTCGACCCAGAGTCCTTCACCCGCAGGGGTGCGCTATCAGCCGCGGCCGTGCTCGCCGGCGCAACGGTCGCAGTCGCCGGCGGGGT
>WQWK01000045.1 GCA_009785395.1 Conexibacteraceae bacterium | reverse complement strand
TCGAGGGCAAGTTCTACGTGTGGTCGGTTGACGAGCTGCGGGAGACGCTCGGTGACGAACTCGCCGAGCCGGCGATCGCGTACTTCGGGCTCACCGGAACCCCGAACTTCGAGGGCCACGCGTGGGTGCTCGAGGCCCACGGCGAGCCGCCCGCCGAGCTGCTCCCGGAGATCCGCGCGAGCTTGTTCGCGGCGCGCTCGGAGCGGGTGCGCCCCGGCCTCGACGACAAGCGCCTGACCGCCTGGAACGCGCTGATGATCGCCGCGCTCGCCGACGCCGGCGCGGCGCTCGAGCGTGAGGACTACGTGCAGGCAGCGTGCGACTGTGCGGGTTTCGTGCTCGACGAGCTGCGTGACGCGGACGGCAACCTGCTGCGCACCTGGAAGGACGGGCGCGCTTCGATTCCCGCGTACCTGGAGGACCACGCCTTCCTGCTGCAGGCGCTGCTCGTCCTCTACGAGGCCAGCTTCGACGAGCGCTGGTACGTCGAGTCGGTGGCGCTCGCCGACGCGATGATCGAGCGCTTCGGCGACCCCGAGCAGGGTGGCTTCTTCACGACCGCCGCCGGCCTGCCGCACCTCGTCGGCCGCCGCAAGGACCTCGACGACACGCCGATCCCCTCCGGCAACTCGGCAGCCGCGCTGGGCCTCCTGCGCCTGGCGCGGATCTCGGGCGAGGCCGAGTACGAGCGCCAGGCGGCCGGCGTGCTCGCCCTGCACGCCCCGATCGCGGCTCGCCACCCGCTCGCCTTCGGCCACCTGCTGCAGGCGCTCGATCTCTACCTTGCGACCCCGCGCGAGGTCGCGATCGTTGGCGCCGGTCCGCTGACCGGCGCCCTACGCACCCGCTACCGCCCCCACATCGTGCTCGCCGGGACCGACCGCGACACGACCGACGGCACCGCGGTGCCGCTGCTCGAGGGCCGCACGACCGTCGCGGGCCAGCAGGCCGCCTACGTCTGCGAGCGCTTCGCCTGTCAGCTGCCGATCACCGACCTCGAGGCGCTGGAGGCGTCGCTGGATGGCCGAGCCTGAGGAGCTGCGCGCGCACCTCGCCGACGTATATGGCTTCCGCGCCGAGAGGATGTTCAACCTTGACGAGGGCGTGGTCCTGCTGCGGCGCGATGACGGCCCGAGCTGGGTCGCGCGGGTGTTCGGCCCGGGGCGCCCTGAGGCGGCGGTGCGAGGGGACGCGGCGGTGCTCGACTGGCTCGCGGCCGTCGAGTACCCAGCCGAGCGCTGCGCGGCGGGCGAGCCCGTGAGCCGCCTCGGGGACGCGACCGTGCTCGTGACCGAGGCGGTGGCCGCGGTGCCCCGGGCACAGCGTCGGTCAGCGATCAAGGACGCCGGCGGGATCCGCGGACTCGGAGCGCTGCTCGGGCGCCTGCACACGCTCGAGCGACCCGAGGCCGGGGCGGGCCGACCGGGTGGCGGGGCGGGCTGGCCAAGTGGCGGGGCGGGCCGGCCGGGCGGCGGCTGGCACCACATGGCCGACGGCCTACCCGCCGACGAGCTGGCGGTCGCCGAGAGCTGGCTCGAGGACGCGGAGGCGGACGCGTCCTTTCGCGACCTGGCGCACTATTCCGCGCTGGCGGAGGCGCTCGACTTCGCCGACGCCTGCGGTGGCCTGCCCGAGGCGTTCACCCACCCGGACTTCGCGCTCCCGAACGTGGTCGCCACGGCCGAGCCCGCAATGGTGCTGGTCGACTGGGCCGGCGCCGGGGTCGGGCCGAGACTCTGGTCGCTCGCGTTCCTGCTGTGTGCAGAGGGCAGCAAGGATCTGCGCCGCGTCGAGCTCGCGCTTTCCGGTTACTGCCGGCAGGTGACGCTCGAGCCCGAGGAGCTCGCCCGCCTCGAGGGCGCGATCTGCGCACGCCCGCTCGTGCTCGATATCTGGCGCATGCATAACCGCGGCATGGGCGCCGCCGACGCCGCGCGCCGGGCCGACGAGGTGCGCGAGCTGGCGCGGGCGATCGCCGCGCGTGCACGCGCGGCGATCGCCCGCCACGGCGACTGAAAAATGGGATGCACGCGGGCGGCAGGCGGGATATTCTCCCGCCATGAGACTCGGGCGGGCTCTCGGGACGCTCACGGCCGCGGCAGCGGCCAGCTGCGTGATCGCCGCGTGCGGCGGCTCGGGACCCGACCCAGGCAGCGCCGATCCGGCCAACAAGGTTCCGTCCACTGCGCTCCTGTATGGGTCGGTCACGGTGCGACCGGACACGTCGCTGCGCAACGACCTGGTGCAGACGATCGACAAGCTCGGTGGCCCGGGCGCGGCACAGAAGCTCGGCGACGATCTCGTCAACAGCCTTCACAACAGCTCTGAGTTCGACGCATTCAAGAAGTTCGCCGGCACGCGCATCGGCATCGCCCTCACCGCGCTGCCTGCCGGCAATCTGACGAGCCAGGCGGCCGAGAACGACCTGCTCGTGGTGCTGCCCGTCACCGACCCGAGCGCTGCCAGGAAGTACATCACGGCGCATCCACCCACGACGGCTGGTCTGACGGCACGTGTCGAGGGCGACTACCTGATCTCGGGCGGCGCCACAGCCATGTCAGCGGTCCCAGTCTCGCCGCACGCGTCGCTCGCCGCCAGCAGCGCCTACAGGTCCGCGATCTCGCAGCTCGGCAGCGGCCGGCTGGCGACGGTCTTCATCCAGGCGCACCCCCTGCTGGCGCGCCTGCTGCCGCAGATCGAGGCCAGCGCGGGTCAGTCGCCGCAGGCCTCGTCGGAGGCTTCGACACTGTTGAGCGAGGTCCCCGCCGGCGCCACGGTCGCGCTTGGCTTCAGCGCCGGCACCAACACCTTCACGTTCGATGCGCTCACGCATGGGTTCAAGGCCGCGGCCGGCAGCGGCACGAGCAGCCAAGCGCCTGACATCGGCTCGCTGCCCAGCTCCTCCTGGCTGGCGCTCGCACTGGACATCACCCCCCAGGAGATCAGCTCGCTTCAGGCCGAGCTACCCGGGCTGCTCACGCAGGCGCAGAACCAGGCGGGCGCGATCGGCGGCGCCGGCCAAGCCCAGGGCCTCCTCAACGGCTCCAGCCAATTCCTGAGACTGGTTGAGCGTGACGTGATCCCGGCGCTCGGCCCCGCGACACTGTCGCTTGGCAGCTCCTCGATCGGAGGATTCCAGGCCGGCCTGGTGCTGACGCCGCACGACGCCGCCGCCGGTGACCGGCTGCTCAACGTGTTGCACGGCCTGCTGAAGCATGATCAGGTGCTCACCAGCAAGGTCGGTAACCAGCTGGTGCTGACGCTGGGCTACCCCTACGTTCAGGCACTACTCTCCCCCGGCTCGCGCCTCGCCTTCGATCCCACCTATAAGCAGGCGCTCGCACATCTTCCCGCCGGCAGCAAGGTGCCGTTCTATCTGAACATCGGCCGCCTGGCCGAGTTCGGCTCGGCGGTCGACACGTCCCCCGGCGACGCGTCCGTCTGGCAGGTCGCCAAGAAGCTGAACTATCTGATCGTCGGCGGCACGCACGGCCACCTGCGGATCGTGCTCGCCGTCAAATGATCACCCGCTCCGGCGACCCCCTGCTCCGGCCCCGCGTTCCGGCGGCCCCCTGCTCCAGCGGGCCGGGAGCACACCGTGTGCTCCCGGCCCGGCAATCAGGAGCGGCTACCGGTGGTGGTGGCCCCATCGGTGGGAGTCCGACTGGTCCCACGGCTGGTTGAACACGTCGGGCCCGAAGGGCTGCAGGCCCGGCGCGGCGGCGAAGCCGAGGTGGCCGAGACCGTCCTGGCCGCCATGGGTGATGCCGAGCAGATCCTCATAGCTGCGCAGCGCCGAGTAATGGTTGTAGTAACCGGTGTCATCGACGCTGCCCGGCTTCACGTAACGCGGGTCGAGCAGCACCGCGCCGACGCGGCCGCCGCCCGGGGCGGAGGTCGGGATCGGCAGTCCGTACTGCTCGTAAAGCGATGTGAACAGCGGCGAGAAGCCGGGCGTCGGGTTGTCCGGGCCGGGCGTCTCACCGCAGCACGCCGACGCGTCGGTGCCGGCCTCGTCGACTGTGATCACGATCAGCATGCTCCCGGAGCGGTAGGCCGGGGATGCCTGCAGCAGCGGGATCCAGTGCGCGAGGAACTCATCGGCGCCGTGCAGGCCCCCGGCGCCGGCGCCGATCTGGCCGATCGTGTTGGGACCGGCGCAGGTGCTGTCGTGGCCGTCGTCGCACAGGTTCGGGGTGATCCAGCCGAACTTCGGCGTCGTCCGCGGGCTGCGGAGATCACTGACCAGATGGCCGCTGAAGCTGTCCGGCAGCGTGGCGCCGTCGAGGCGGCTGGGCGTGCCGACCTGGATCTGCCCGAGCGGGACGACGTTGGCGTCACACAGCGCCGTGTTGTCGATGATCGAGTGGAAGTACATGAACCCGTTGTGGCGGGTGGCGTACTGGTCGGCCGGCTCGGTCGCCGTCGCCGGTGAGGCCGAGTTCGTGTTGTCGACGCCGTTCAGCGCCGGGTGTGCGCAATCGAGGCCACCGGTCGGATCGGTCGCGCCGATCTCACGCCCGGTCGGCTGGTTGCCCATGTCCTCGTCGTAGTCGCGCCAGGCGGCCACGTGCGTGCGCGGGTTGGGCGGGTACAGCCGATCGAGCTGGTTTGCGATCGTCTGCACGAACGCGGGATAGATGCAGCCGTGGCCGTCGACCTGTCCCGGATACAGCGTCTGGTTGGGGTCGAGCGTGCCTGGAAGCAGGTCGGCGTAGGAGCCGATGATCGAGCTGCCGCTCGCCTGCACGCCACAGTCCGCGTCCGTCTCCTCGGTGGGCGCCTGGCCCGAGATCTGCGCGATGTAGTTGTCGAGGCTCGCGTGGCCGGTCGCGTAGTAGTTGGGCAGGTACTCGCCCTCCGGCAGCAGCGTGTTGTTGAGGTACGTCGCCGGCGAGCCGGGGCCGAAGGTCGTCGCCGCGTTCTCGTTCTCGAGGTCGATCACGAAGATGTGCTTGATCCTGCCCGGTGCGAGCGCCGCCCGCACGACTGGTTGCGCATCGTGTGCGCGCTCGCGCGTCGCGTGCGCCTGCGCGGCGGCGGGCGCGACCGCGACAGCCAGCGCGGCCACCGAGCCGAGCGTGACGGCAGCGCGCCGCCATGCTATGCCAAATTTCTCCATAAGGGATCTCCTGATTTTCTGGTTTTCACCCTGATGGAGGCGCAGCCTACGTTCTCGCCTCTGGCCGGATGTGTCTTTGGTGTGACCCCGGCAGAGCCCCGGGTCGTCGTCAAAGCACCTGTTGGTCACAATACGTGACAAACAGGTGCTTTGATGCCGGGCGCCGGGTGAGGATCAGCCGGCGCTGCCGTTCTGGACGGCGGCGACCGTCGTGCGCGTGATCGTGTAATGGACGGTCACGCCCGGGGCCTGGCCCTTGTTGCCGCCGATCATCTCGAGCGGAATGCCGGTGCTCGCGTCGAGGATCAGCTCCTCCTGATAGAGGCCCGTGTTCGAGCTCAGCACCGACGCGGTGAGGTCGAGCGTCTGCTGACCGTTCAGGGTTCCCGGTGTCACCGTGATCTGCGGAATCGTGGCGAACAGGTCGAGCACGCCGGCCCGCACGTTCGGATCGCCGGCGCCGGCCAGCAGCGCGTCCATGCCGTTGTCCCAGATCATGCCGTTCTCCTGGCCGATCACGGAGTGGATGGCGTCCGCCTTGGCCTTTGCCTGAACCTCCTCGACCTTCTGGCGGAATGCCGCCGGCATCTTCGCGAGCCTCTGTCCGGAGATGGGCCCGTACACGCTCTTCCAGGTGCTGTGGGCCATCACCGCCGGATCCAGGTTCGCGACCGACATCTGGTGGCGGGCGGAGTCGATCGGACCGGTGAGCGCGGCCTTGGCCGCCGCGATGTCGCGGACCTCCTGGTCCTGTGAGGCGCCGTCGACGGTCTGACCAGAGCTGATCACGGCCGGCAGGCCGGAGAGGCTCGGCGAGTAGTAGTAGTCGCCGTTGTCCGCGTAGAGGTCGGCACCGTCGATCTCCGGACTGTTCGGGTAGACCTGGCGGCGAAGCACGAGCGTCGCGTCGCCGACTGGCGGCGGCGCTGCCACGAGCTTGGCGGACAGGTGCGTGAGCTGCCTGGCGGACGCGTTCTGCACCGCCAGCGGGCCGAGGCTCAGACCGCCGCCCCCACCGGCGTGCCCGTGGGCGGCACCGCCGCCACCGCCGGTCGCGAGCAGCGCCACGCTGGCCGCTCCGGCAAGCGTCACGCCGCCGACCGCGATGCGCAGCGCGCGGTCGCGCAGACCGCGCGCCCGGACCCGGGGCCGGGCCCTCCGATTCGGCGCGGAGGACCGCGCGTGCCCCGCGTCCGCGCGGCGCATGAGCTCCGCACGGACACGGGCAGTGGTGATTTCGTCGAGCGGAAGCGGCTGCGGCCGTTCCGCGACCAGCCACTCGAGTTCGGTCTGTTCAGACATTGGAATCTCCTTCGAAGTTCAGAACGATCTGCTCGCGCACGCGGGCGCGAGCGCGATGGATGCGAGAGCGGACGGTGCCGACGGGAATGTCGAGCGCGCGGGCGATCTCCTTGTAATCGAGCTCGGCCCAGGCGAACAGCAGCAGCGCCTCGCGGTCGGCCTCGGGCAGCGACTGCAAGGCCGCCGCCAGGCGGGGTCCGAGCATCTGTGCCTCGAGCTGCTCGATCGGCTGCACCGACGTCTCGAGCTCGGCGAGGGCTTGCACGCGCCGCCCGGCCCTGTCGCCGCGCTGCGTCGAGCGGAAGTGGTGGCGCAGCAGGTTCGTGGCGATCCCGTAGAGCCACGGCCTCGCGTCGTCGAACCGCCGGTCAAAACGGCTGCGGCGATCGAAGGCGAGCCGGAACACCTCGGCGGCGATGTCCTCACCGGCCGCGGCGGCCCGGCTCGTGCAGTAGGCGTGAATGGCAGGCCAGTGCCGATCGAAGACGCTCGAGAACTCCTTTGGGTCGCGCAGCGACCGCTCGATCGCAGCGGAGTCCGAGGTCTCCGTCGCGGCCCGCCGCGGCGGGCCGCCGGCGACCCGCCGTGGCGGAGTCGCAAGTGTGGTTTGGGGGCCGAGTAGGGTCATGATCTACACCCGATATCCCGGTCGACCTTGGAAAGTTCGCGGAGGGCGCCGCGGCCGGGGCGTGGTCCAGCGGGACCAACGCCCCGGGACGACACCTACAGAACGGGCAGGTACCGCTCGAGCTCCCAGGGCGTGACCTGGACGCGATAGTCGTCCCACTCCTGGCGCTTGATCTCGATGTAGCGGTTGAAGGTGTGTTCACCCAGCGCGCGCAGCACGAGCTCCGACTGGGCGGTCAGCTCAATCGCCTCTCCGAGGGTCTCCGGCAGCTGCTCGATGCCGAGGCGGCGGCGCTCCTCCGGCGAGAGGTGATACAGGTTCTTCTCCATCGGATCGGGCAGCTCGTAACCGTGCTCGATGCCCTCGAGACCCGCCTGCAGCAGCACGGCGAAGGTGAGGTACGGATTGCAGGCCGGATCTGGGCAGCGCAGCTCCATGCGCGTCGCCTGCTCCTTGCCGGGGTGGTAGTTCGGCACGCGCACCAGTGCCGAGCGGTTGCGGCGCGACCAGGCGACGTAGACCGGAGCCTCGTAGCCGGGCACGAGGCGCTTGTAGGAGTTCACCCACTGGGCGAAGATCGAGCTGATCTCGCGGGCATGGCGAAGCTGCCCGGCGATGAACGCCTTGGCGACGTCGGAGAGGTTGTAGGGGTCGTCGGGATCGAAGAACGCGTTGCGTCCGTCGCGGAACAGCGACTGGTGCGTATGCATGCCGGAGCCGTTCTTTCCGAACAGCGGTTTGGGCATGAAGGTCGCGTGGTACCCGTACTTGAGCGCGTACTCCTTGACCGTGATCCTGTAGGTCATGCAGTGGTCGGCCATCGTCTGCGCGTCGGCGTAGCGCATGTCGATCTCGTGCTGGCTGGGACCGACCTCGTGGTGGGAGTACTCGGTGTGGATGCCGAGCTGCTCGAGCCCGAGGACCGTGTCGCGGCGCAGGTCGGAGCCGGCGTCGAGCGCCGTCAGGTCGAAGTAACCGCCCTCGTCGAGCACCTCGGTCGAGCGCGAGTCGCGGAAATAGAAGTACTCCAGCTCGGGGCCCACGTTGAACGTGTCAAAGCCCATCGCCTGGGCGCGCTGCACGGCGCGGCGCAGAATGTGGCGCGGGTCGCCCTCGTAGGGGATGCCCTCGGGCGTGCGGATGTCGCAGAACATGCGCCCGACCGCGTACTCGCTGCCGCGCCACGGCAGGATCGCGAACGTGCGCGCGTCCGGTACGGCGATCATGTCCGACTCCTCGATGGCGTTGAAGCCGGTGATCGAGGAGCCGTCGAAGCCCATGCCGCCGCCGAAGGCGTCGGCGAGTTCGGTGCTGTTGATGCTGAAGGCCTTGAGGTTGCCGAGGATGTCGGTGAACCAGAGGCGGATGAAGCGGATGCCCTCCTGCTCCACACGGGCGAGGACGTCCTTTGCGGTGAGTTCCGGTGCAGCGCTCATCGCGGCGGAACGTTACTTGTTATCGCCGCTCGGGAGAATGGCCGCATGGAGCAGCGGTGGTGACGCGGGCCCGGCGGCTCCTAATCCCGGACGGGGTTGCCGCTAGACCGCGCTGCGGCGGTTGAGCCAGCGCTGACCCCACTCCTGCATCTGGATCAGCACCGGTCCGAGGTCGCGCCCCATCTTCGAGAGCGCGTACTCGACGCGCACGGGCGGGCCGGGATGCACGGTGCGCTGCACCATGCCGCGGGCCTCGAGCTCCTTCATGCGCTCGGAGAGGAGGCGATCGGACAGGGCGGGAACCGCCTGTCCAATCTCGGAGAAGCGCATCGGCCCGTCCATCAGGACCCGCAGGATCGCGCCGGTCCAGCGGCGCCCGACCAGCTCGATCGCCTCGTGGTAGAACGGGCAGCAGCCGCCGCGGGGTTCGTGACCCGGGCCGTCCGCGCCCGCTTCGTTCAATCCTTCAGAGCCGCTGGTAGCTTCCATGCCTCGCGCGACTCTACGCGGCCTTCAGTGTCCGTGACTCTTCGGAGGAGCCGTCGACCGGAACCTCCCCGGCCACATTCACCATCGCGGTGAAGCCCTCGAGCGAAACGGCGGCGATCGCCTCGAGTAACTGCTCGTCGTCCCAGCCGGCCTCGCGCGCCTCCTCGTGCAGGTGGATGGGCGGGCGTCCGTCGATCAGCAGGGCGCGCAGGTAGCGCAGGAGCGCCGCCTCACGGGGGTCGCCTGAGTCGAACTGACGCGCGTGGGCGATCTCGTCGAGCCCGAGCCCGGCCGCGCGCGCCGCGCGTGAGTGGGTCAGGATCCCCTGCTCCGAGCCGTGGTGCTCAGACACGGCGAGTGAGATCCGCTCCAGCGTGGCGAGCCCGAGCGTGCCGTGGCGCAGTTCTGAGCGGAAGCGTGCGTAGGCGCGCAGCGCCGCCGGCGAACCCGCGAGCACGCCGAGGAAGTTGGGGAGTTGGCCGCCGCCCGAGAGGGCGCCGCGCAGCACCGGCGCCGAGCGCTCTGGCGCTGTCAGTTCGTCGTGGATCTGGAATCTGCTCATCGTCGTCTTCATCTCTGCACCAGGTTCGGCGGTGGGGTGGGGCGTTCACAGGTCCTTTACTTTCGTGACCTGCTTACGGTTGATAAGTGTACGCGTCTTTTCGGGTGCGTCAAGTTGGGACGGCGCTCGGAGCATTGCGGGGGCGCTCGGAGCATTGCGGGGGCGCTCGGAGCGACACCCGGTAGGCTCCCGGAGATGAAGCTCAACAAGCGCCGGCGCGCGATTGTGATCGCCAGCGCCCTCACGGCCGCGGAGGCGCTGATCCTCCGCAACCGACGCGGCACGCTGCTGTCGGCGCACGCGATCGTGCGCTGCAACCAGGGCCACCTGTTCACGACGATCTGGATTCCCGGCGTCTCGCTGAAGGCGGCGCGACTCGGGCCCTGGCGTCTGCAGCGCTGCCCGGTTGGTCAGCACTGGACCATCGTCACGCCCGTGAAGGTCGCGGAGCTCAGCACCGAGGAGCGGGCGGGCGCGGAGTCCGTGCGCGATACGCGGGTTCCGTAGCGGCGGCGGGGTCGTTAGCCGGATCTGGTCGGGCAGTGCGGGTCGTGGAGGCTGTGCGGGCGCCGCATGTAGCGCCCGCACATGCTGCTTCACGCGGCTATCGAGTGGTAGTGCTTCGCGATGTGATCGGAGGCGTACCAGGCAAGCGCCTGAATCGTCTCCGTTGGGTTGTATCCCGTCACGTTCACGAACGTCGATCCTCCCATCACGGCGAGGTTGGGAACTTCGTGCGCAAGGCTGTACTTGTTCACCACCGACGTGTCCGGGTTGCCGCCCATCACAGTGCCGCCGTAGGCGTGCGAATACACCGGGATCAACGTCGGCGGACCACCGCCCCAGGTTTCGGACGCCCCTGCTTCGAGGAGCAGCTTTGTCAGCTTGCCCGTGAGGTACTCGCCCATGTTGTTTTCGTTCTCATGGATGCTGTAGGTGAGGCGGGTAACCGGAATGCCCAGGTCATCCTTCTTCACCGGGTCGAGGTCGATCACGTTCGACTCGTATGACAGCGTCTCCATCTGGGCGAAGGCAGCGCCCACTGAGTTGATGTTTTGCTGCAGCCACTGCTTGTAGGCCGACCCCCACACCGGCACGGTGGGGGGCACGTTTACCGCTTGGGAGATCGGCATGTTGTTCGTGCCGACCTGGATCGAGGCACCGCGGATGAAACCGAGACCGCCGTGGTCGAAGTTGTCGCCGTTGAGATCGTCCATGACTGTCGCCTGCGACGCCGTGCCGCCCCACAGGTTCAGGTTCTTGCCGGGGAACAGCCCGTTGACGGATGTTCCGACCTGTGTGCGGTAGTACTTGCCGACCATGCCGTTGTTGTTGAGCAGGCCATTGGGGTGCGCCTTCGACGTTGAGAGCAGCAGCAGGCGGTTGTTCTCGTACACATAGGTGGCAAGGATCACGAGTCCAGCCGGTTGCACGTGCGCGTGCCCCTTGCTGTCCAGATACTTGACCCCGCTCGCCCTGCCGTCCTTATCGGTAAGGATCTCAAGGACCCGCGACCGTGGTCGGATCTCGAGCTTCCCTGTCTTCTCAGCCGCGGCGATCGTGGTCACCAGAGTGCTCGACTTCGAGTCATTCCAGCAGCCGTAGCCGGTTGTGCAGAAGCCGCAATAGCTGCATGCCGGGCGGCCCTTGTACTCACGGCTGGTGATTGCGGCAGCCTGCCGGAACGGGTGATAGCCCAGCCGC
>WQWK01000044.1 GCA_009785395.1 Conexibacteraceae bacterium | reverse complement strand
GTGAACTCCGCGATGCGGATCGGGAACGAGCTGATCGCCAACGGCCGCGTGACCCACGCCTTCATCGGCATCCAGACGCAGCCGCTGGGGGCCAGTGCGGCCGGGGAGGCAGGCCCGGGTCAGGGGCTGCTGGTGCTCGCCGTCACCGCGGGCGGGCCCTCGGCTGCCGCCGGGCTCCGGGAGGGCGACGTCATCACCCGCATCGACGGACAGCAGGCCGTGAGCACCGATCAGCTGATGGCGGTGACGCTCACCAGGCGGCCGGGTGACAAGCTGCAGCTCGAGTACACACGCAACGGCCGCCAGGCGAATGCGACGATCACGCTCGCAGCGAGATAGCCGCTAGTGGGCTGGGTGGGGCTGCCGGGCGCGACACGGTGGTGTCGGCTACGGCTCATGGTGGGGTTGCTCGCGCTCGCTGCGGTGCTGGCCGTTCCCGCGGGGGCGGCGGCCGGGGGCCAGGCGGGGGCCGCGGGAGGCCAAGCGGGGCCTCCCGCGGAAGCCAAGGCCGACACCTCGGCAGCCATGACTCTGGCCGAGCGGTACACGCCGGTGGTCATGCTGCAGCCTCAGCACAAGCTGTGCGGACCGGGCGAGGCGTTCCGCCCGACGACCGTGGACATCGTCTTCGGGCAGCCCGAGGTGACGCTGCGCAACTCACGCGGCACGATCCTGAAGCGGGCCCCGACGGCGCAGGACCTGTCGGCCGGGGCCCCGGGTGATCACGTCGACTTCGGCGGCAACGCGCTCAGGCCGGAGTGCTTCTACGAGAAGCAGTTCGTGCGCTGGTTCGGAGACCGCGAGCCGAGCGTCTACGCGCACATCGCGACCGACCCCGAGCATCCGGGCAAGCTGGCGGTGCAGTACTGGTTCTTCTACACCTTCAACGACTTCACCAACAAGCATGAGGCCGACTGGGAGATGACGCAGGTCGATTTCGATGCGGCCACCCCGGAAGCGGCGCTCAAGAAGGGTCCGTATCAGGTCGACCTCGCCCAGCATGCGGGCGGTGAGCGCGGGGCCTGGGACGATCCGAAGCTCACCAAGGAGGGCACGCATCCGGTCAACTACATCGTCACCGGGGCGCACGCCGCCTACTTCCAGCAGAAGCTCTATCTCGGGACGGGCGGCTCGACCGTGTTCGGCTGTGAGGACACCAGGCACTCGACCGAGCGGGTCCCGGTGCACACCGTGCTGTTGCCGGACACGCCGGTGCCGGTCGACTCGCGGTTCGCATGGCTCAACTTCCCCGGCCGCTGGGGCCAGAAGCAGCGCGGCATCAACAACGGCATCCATGGGCCGGCGGAGAGCGAGCAGTGGACGCATCCGATCACCTGGGCCAACGGCCTGCGCACGCGCAGCCTGGTCGTGCCCGGCGCTCACGTGCTCGGGCTCAGCGTCACCAGCTTCTTCTGCGGAGCGGTGGACCGCGCATCGATCGCGATGAACTGGGGCCTGCTCCATCCCGTCTGGTTCTTCCTGCTGTGCATTCTGATCGTGCTGGTGATCGCCGGGTCCGCGCGCCGGACGCAATGGCGTCCGCGGGAGCCCTGGCCGGTGCGCAGGTCGCGTCGCGGCGGCCAGATCCTGCGCGCGGCGGCCAGCATCTACCGGCGCAGCCCGCTGACCTTCATCGGCATCGGCGCGGTCTTCATCCCCGTGTCGTTCGCCGCCGCCGGGGTCCAGTGGGTCCTCTTCCACCTCACCGGCCTCGGCGGCTTCGTCAGCCTCGACGGCGACGGGGGTGCCGGAACGGCGATCTTCGCCCTGCTCATCGGCGACATCGGCGCCGCGTTCGCGGCCGCCGCCGTCACCGCGGCGGTGTCGGCGGCGCTCAACGAGCTCGACACCGTCGGGCCGGTGGACACGCTCCGTGCTTACAAGCTGGCGGGCCGCAACGACAGCGCGTTGATCAGGGCCACCTGGCTGCAGTTCATGGTGATCGCGATCCTGGTTCTCACCGTGATCGGGATCCCGTTCGCGATCTGGTATTTCGTCCGGACGTCATTCTTCGTGCAGGCTTGCGTGCTCGAGAACGAGAGCACGATCGGCAGCCTGCGCGCCAGCCGCCGTCTCACTCGCCGCAGTTGGTGGCGGACCTTCGGGATGACCCTCCTGGTCAACTCGATCGCGATCCTCTCGGGCCCGCTGCTCGGCGTGCTCCTGCTGCTGATCACCTCTCAGTCGCTGACCTTCATCGACATCACCGGCGCGATCGTCTACGCGCTGGTGGTTCCCTACGCGGCGATCGCGCTCACGCTCTACTACTTCGACCTGCAGGAGCGCAGGAAGCAGGCTGCGCCGCCTGAGGCGGTTCCGGCCGGCTGATCGGCCCGGCGCTGCGGGCGCGAATGGTCGCGTCGACGGCGACCGCGCCATGGTCGCCGACGATCACCGGATTGAGCTCGATCAACTCGAGCCCGCGCCCAAGCAACAGCTCGCCGCAGCGCTCGATCAGCGCGGCGGCGGCGGCGATGTCGCGGGCCGCCCGTCCGCGGCCGCCGGCGAAGATCGACGCGCCGCGCAGCGAGCGCAGGGCGCGCTCGATGCGCGCCGCGCTCGCCGGAAGCGGGACGATCACGACGTCATCCAGCAGCTCGGTCCAGATGCCGCCGAGGCCGATCACCAGCACCGGCACGATCGTGTCGGCGCGTGCGGCGACCAGCAGCTCAGCGCCGGCCGGGGCCATCCGCTCGGCCAGCACGGCGCCACCGTGGGCGGTCGCCAGTGCCGCCAGCCGCCGATACGCGGCCCGCGTCTCCGCCTCCGAGCACAGCCCCAGCTCGACTCCGCCCAGCTCGGTCTTGTGCTGCACGGCGGCCGCGCTCAGCTTCAGCACGAGCGGGGCACCGAGCTCGGCCAGCGCACGGGCGGCAGCGTCCTCATCGTCGACCAGCCGGCCCTCCGGGACCGTGACATCGGCGCCGCGCAGCAGCTCCTTCGATTCGTGCTCCGAGAGCCATGCGACGGCGGGGTCCGCGGGCGCCGCGCGCCCACCGCTCTCCAATCCGCCGAGCGGCCGTGCGGTGGCCACGATCTCCCGCAGCCGCTGCGGATCTCCGGGCGTGCTCTGCAGCGCCGCGGCACACAGCAGTCCCGCGCGCAGCCCGGCGACGGGCGCGATTCCGTGTGAGGCGAACCGCCAGGCAGCCGCATCGTCGAGCAGCTCTGGCAGCGTCGAGGAGACGATCACGGGCACGTCCACGCGCGCGGCACCGGCAATGATCCCGTCGCGCACGGCGCCCCAGGACTCGCCGGCTGTCGCGTCCAGGTCGCGGGGCTGGTCATAGAACACGAGCACCTGCCCGACCGCGGGATCGGCCGCGACCGCGATCAGCAACTCCTCCAGCGCGCCTGCGTCGCCCCAGATCATCGCGGTGTAGTCGAGCGGGTTCGCGACCGTCGCCGCGGGCGGCAGCAGCTCGCGCAGGCGCTCGCGGGTCGCGGGGGAGAAGTCCGGGAGCGCGAGCCCGCGCCGGGCCGCCTCATCGGCACCCTGCGCCGAGTCTCCGCCCGAGCAGGTGAGGATCGCCAGGCCGCTCCCGCCAGCGTCCGCCGGTGTGAGCGGAGCCGTGGCCGCCGGCGCGAGCCGGGCCACCGGCGCCGGCCTGGGCGGCGCGGTGGCCGCAAACGCCTTCGCCACCTCCAGGAGCTCATGCAGCTCGTCGACGCAGACCGCGCCCGCCTCGTCGAGCAGCGCCCGGAACACGCGCTGGTCGCCGGCCAGCGCGCCGCTGTGCGCCGCCGCCGCCCGCGCGCCCGCCGCCGAGCTCCCGACCTTCAGCACCGCGACCCGGATACCCGCTTCGGCGCACGCGATCAACCCGTCCAACAGCCGCGGGCCGCCATCGTCCTCCAAGTACAGCGCCACCGACCGTAGATCGTCCTGGTGCGCGAGCGCCTCCAGATAATCCGCGGCCGACAGCACCGCCTGGTTGCCGCTCGAGATCACGGTGTGGAAGCGCAGCCCGCGCTCCGCCGCGAGCGCGTTGACGGCGACGTTGCCGCTCTGCGACACGAGCCCGACCGTGCCCGGATCACGCGGCGCGACCGCATCGCCCCACATCGCGGCGCGCGCGTGCATCGCGACGACTCCGTTGCAGTTCGGGCCGCAGACCGCCAGGTCGTGCAGCGCCGCGGCGTCGATCAGCGCGCGCTCGAGTGCCGCGCCCCCGGCGATCTCTGCAAAGCCGGCGCTGAAGACGATCGCGCCGCCGCAGCCGCGCGCGCCGGCCTGCTCGATCACCGCGGGCACGCCGGCGGCCGGGATCGCGACGATCACCGCGTCGACGGCCACCGGCAGGTCGGCGACCAACGGCACGCACGGCCGCCCAAACACCTCTGTCCGGCCGGGGTTGACGCCCCACACCTCCCCGGGAAAGCCGGTGGTGCCGAGGTTGATCAGCGCCTGGGCCGCGTAGCTGCCGGGGCGGTCGGTGGCGCCGACGACGGCCACCGACCGCGGGCGCAGCAGACGATCGAGCTCAGACATTCGCTAGCGGATCGTCGCCGCGACACCGCGACGCTCCAGCGCCCGCGCCACGATCAGGCGCTGGATCTCATTCGTGCCCTCCCAGATGCGGTCGACGCGCAGCTCGCGGTTGAAGCGCTCGGCGACGTTGCTGCGCATATAGCCGCGACCGCCGAAGGCCTGCACCGCGCGGTCCGCGCAACGGCCCGCGGCCTCGGAGACGAACAGCTTGGCCATCGAGGCCTTGGCATGGACGAGTTTCACATCTGCCCCGGCGTCGACAAGCTGCGCGACGTTCAGCGCCAGCAGCCGGCCGGCAGCCGCATCGGTCGCCGAGTCGGCGAGCGGGAACGAGATCCCCTGGTAGTCGAGGATGCGCGTGCCGCCCTGCATGCGCGTCTGGGTCCAGCGGAGCGTCTCCTCGAGCAGGCGCGACATCGCCCCCAACCCGTGTGTGGCGATCCCGAGCCGCTCCTCCGTGAACCAGGCGCGCTGCAGCTCGAGGCCGTTGCCGATCCCGCCGATCACCGCGTCGGCAGCGACCTCGACGTCGGTGAAGCGGATCGTCGGGTGGCCGTGCGGGTAGTTGTGCGTGAACTTCGGGTCGTCGACGAAGTCGACCCCGGGCGCGTCCGGCTCGATCAGGAACAGGGTCGGCAGCAGGTCGGTGCCGTCGACGACATTCGCCATCACGATCAGCACGCGCGCGACGTCGCCGGAGGTCACGAACCACTTCTCGCCGTTGATCCGCCAGCCGGCGTCGGTCGCCACCGCGGTCGAGGCGATGCCGCCCGGGTCCGACCCGGCCTCCGCCTCGGTCACGGCATAGGCGTCGCCGCCCTCCCCGCGCAGCGCGGGGCCCACGTAGCGCTCGATCTGGTCGGGCGTCCCGCTGAGCAGCACGTTGTAGACGCTGGGGACGTGCCAGTGCAGGCCGTTGGTGACGCGGCCGAATTGCTCGTTGACCAGGAACCACTCGAACATCGACCATTCCTGACCGCCGTGCTCGACTGGGACGCGCCCGCCGTGCAGCCGGGCGGCGATCGCGGCGCGGCGGATCTCCGCGATGGTCTGCTCGGGCAGCCGTCCGCCCAGTTCTTCGGCCTCAAGCTCGAGTGGGATCAGGACGTCGTCGACGAATGCGGCAGCGCGCTGCCGAAGCTCCTGCTGCTCTGGGGTCAGCTCGCCGGGAGCCGTGGGGGTCGGGATCGCGGTGGTGCTCATGGCTTCCTTTGCTCGGTGGGGGTTGCTGCGAGCCGCGCGCGGTCGGCCGCGGTCAGATCCGCGGCGCGGCCGGGCAGGGCCAACAGCAGGTTGTGGTGGTTTGAGATCACGGCCCGCGCGCGCGCTTGCGCGCGGGCCACCAGCTCGCTCTGGTCCGCGCCGGCGCCGCTGCGCTCGATCAGCTCGACGACCTCATGCAGGTACGCGAGCCACTGGCGGCGGCTGCCGTGCATCACGAGCCGTTCGACCCGCCGGCGCTCGCGCGCGATCGCGTCGGCCGACGGACCGCCGCCGCAGGCGAGCGTCGCCACCGCCTCCGGGAGCTCGCGCTCGGGTTCGGGCGTGATCGAAAGCCAGGACGCACGCTTGACCATTGCGCGGTAGACTAACAGCAACTGATCACAAAGTCAGGATTGGGAGAAGATGACGATCACCGAGTCCGCCAAGAACGCCCCGCCTCGCATGTCGGCTGCCCTGGCCCCGAACCATTACCTGGACCCGGCGCTGCTCGAGGCCGAGCAGCGCCTGATCTTCGAGCGCACCTGGCAGCTGGCCGGTCACACCGGGTCGCTGCCGCAGACCGGCAGCTACATCACCGCCCGCGCCGGCTCCCAGCCCGTGCTGGTCGTGCGCGACGAGGACGGAGTACTCCGCGCATACCGCAACGTCTGCCGCCACCGGGGCTCGCGCCTGCTCAGCGGCTCCGGCCAGTGCAAGGCCGCGATCCGCTGCCGCTATCACGGGTGGACCTACAAGCTCGACGGAACGATGATCGGCGCGCCCGAGGCGCTCGCCTACGGCGATCGCCTGGACAAGGCGTCGCTCGGACTGCTACCGGCGCGCGTCGAGGAGCTGTGCGGTCTCGTGTTCGTCAACCTCGACCCCGACGCGACACCGCTCGCCGAGCTCCTCGGCGACCTGCCGGCCCGGCTCGAGCGCTACCGGATCCCGTCACTGGTCTCCTTCGCGCCCTACGAGGGCGACCAGCCGGCGAACTGGAAGATCGTCGCCGACAACTACCTCGAGGGTTACCACGTCCCGATCGCGCACCCCGGCCTGATGCGGCTGTACGACTACAAGCGCTACACGGCCGACGTCCAAGACGCATACGTGTGGTTCGAGGCGCCGCTGCGCGACAAGCCGAGCTCCAACCGGCTCGAGCGCGCCTACCAGAGCCTGGTGCAGCCGATGCCGGGGCTCGGCGAGGAGGATCGGCACACCTGGCGCTACGTGTACATCTATCCCAACACGACGATCGATCTGTACCCGGATCAGGTCAACACCTGGCAGCTGACGCCCGACGGCATCGGCATGACGCATGACGTGTCCGCCAGCTACCGGCCTGCCGGCAGCGGCGCTCGCACGCGCTTCGTGCAATGGGCCAACCAGCGCCTGAACACGCTCGTGCTCGACGAGGACATCGACCTCGTCGCGAACGTGCAGCAGGGGCTGCAGACGCGCGATTATCGGTGCGGCCCGCTGTCCGAGCGCGAGTGTGCGGTGGCGTGGTTCGCCGACCGCATTCGTGCCGACCTGGCGCCGGCGCTGGAGGTTGCGTGAGCACGGGCGGGCGCGAACGCGCCGCCGCTCAGCGGGGTGCCGCGGCGCGCGAGCGGATCCTCGCCGCCGCGGTCCGGCGCATCGCCAGCGACGGCATCGACGACGTCCGCATCGCCCGGATCGCGATGGACGCCGGCGTGTCGCCGCCGCTGGTGCACTACCACTTCGACAGTCGTGAGACGCTGCTCGCCGAGGCGCTTCGCTACTCATACACGCGTGCGGGTGACGCGCGGATCTCAGGTGGCGAGACGCCCACCTCAAGCCATGCCGAGCGGCTGCGGCAGATGATCGGCCAGTGTCTGCCGACGACGCCGGCGCTCGCCGAGGACTGGGTGCTGTGGGTGGAGCTGTGGTTGCGCGCGGTCCGCCACCCGGAGATGCGGCCGGTCGCCGAGGAGCTCTACGGGCGGCTGCGCGAGTGGTTCGCCGACGCGATCACGGCGGGGATCGAGGCCGGCGAGTTCAGCGCCGACACCGACGTGATGGCGGCTGTCGACCGCACGCTGGCACTGCTGGACGGGCTCGGGATCAGGGTGCTGATCGGCGATTCGAGCATGCCGCTGCAGCGGGCCCGAGCCGCGATCGAGTCCTCGCTCGCCCGCGAGCTCGGTCTGAGCGACCTCAGCGGCCAGCGGGCCGACTGAGGTCAGCCAACCACGTCCGGCGCCATCAGGCGACGCCCGCCCCCAGCGCCACGCGCGCCGCGTCACGCCCGGTTCGCACGGCGCCCTCCATGTAGCCCGCGACCCAGTGGTCGGAGCCGGCGACGTAGAACGGGGGCTCGTGCGTGCCGTGCAGGGGCCCGACCCGCCCGAGATCACCCGGAGCCCAGCTCGCGATGTACCCGCGCGTGAAAGGATCGGTCCCCCACAGCCGCTCGAGCATCGCGACCGGCTCCCGGGCCGGATCGCCGTACAGGGCGCTCAGGCCGCCGAGCACCTGCGCCGCGCGGTCCGCCGGCGGCGCCGCGAGGAACGCGGCGAAGCGCTCGGGCGGGACGAGCAGTGACAGCGTTCCGGGACCCTGGGGCCAGGTCGAACCGAACAGCCACTCGCTCTCGGCGAGGCCGTTCTGGCCGCCCTGCCGCCAGAACGAGTCCTCGTAGGCGACGACGACCTTCGCCGCGAGGGCGTTGCGCTGGTGGCGCAGAGACTGGAGCCGCGCGTCGCTGAGGCCGGTGATCGTGACGTCGCGCAGCGGACTGCAGGGAATCGCGCAGACGACCGCCTCGGAGTCGATCGTCTCACCGTCGGCGAGCGTCGTGCGCACATGGCCGTGCCCCGCGACATCGATCCGCGCCACCACCGCACCGAACCGGATCCTGCCCTCCAGCTCGGCCGCCATCGCCAGTGCCACGGCGGCCGACCCGGCGGCGACCTTGAGGCCCTCCCAGCGCTCGAGGTCGTAGAACCCGTCGCCGCCGAGCACGGCCTGCTTGCGCAGCTCCGCGAGCAGCGACGTGCGCTCGGGGGCATCGCAGGACAGCGAGAGCGAGGCGAGGTCGTGGCGACGGCGCACCGCCGGCAGCGCGTCGAGCGATCGCAGCCACGCGCCGACGCTGGTGCAGTCGAGCGCGGCGGCGTCCGGGTGCGACCAGGGATCCTCGGGATCGACCGCGTCCACGAGCGCCGCGAACGCGTGCTCGACGCGGTCGGCGTCGGCGAGCTCCGCGGGCGTCATCCACGGCGGCTCGTCGCCGACGTAGACGCCGTCGACGAGTCCCCAGCTCATCTCTCCGGGCTCCGCGACATAGCTGGGCTCGGTCGCCAGCCCGAGCTCGCCGACAAGCTCGCGGTAGGCGGTGTGACCGAAGCCGAACACCTCACCGCCTGCCTGGACGGTGCGGCCGTCCGCCAGCGTCACCGCTTCGACTCGGCCGCCGGGCCGCGACCGCGCCTCGAGCACGATCACGTCGGCGCCCGCGCGCGCGAGGTCTCGCGCCGCGCTCAGTCCGCCCAGTCCCGCACCCAGCACAGCGATATCGAACACTCGTATCCCCCGCGTCCTCGACGTGGCTCGTCGCTCGTCACCAAACTTCTGCTTGACATCGACGAGCCGGCCGCGATAGTTTTCTGAATCAGTGTTCAGTATACGAATTCGTTCGGTCTGAGCACAAGAGGAGAGCGATGAGTCCCCGACCGAGAGTCGACCACCTACGCAGACCGCAGATCGTCGCGGCCGCGGCCGAGGTGCTGTACGAGCGCGGCCTGCTCGAGACGCGCATCGCCGACATCGCCGAGCGCGTGGGCACCAGTGCGCCGACGATCCTCTACTACTTCGAGTCCAAGGACCGGCTGCTGGAGGAGGCGGTCGACCAGACCGACCGTGAGTTCTACGCGCGGCTGACGGAGGGACAGGCCAGATACGACTGCGCCAGCGACAAGCTCGTCCACCTGATCGAGGAGACGAGCCTCGGCCCCAGCGGCTTCAGCGACTGGACGCTGTGGATGGAGATCTGGGTCCGCGCGCGGCGCGACACGGGCGTCCGCCAGTCCTACTTCGAGCTCGACCGTCGCCAGCGCAAGCTGATCGCTGACATCGTGCGCGAGGGACAGGCCGCGGGCGAGTTCAGCGCCGACGCCGACGCCGACGCGTTCGCGATCGCGCTCTCGGGCCTGCTCGATGGCCTCGGCGTGCAGGTCACGCTCGGTCAGCCGGACGTCGCTCCCGAGCGGATGATCGGCATCTGCCTGGCGCTCGCCTCCAGCGAGCTCGGGTGTGAACTGAGAGCGAGCGCGCATGCATCCGCGTGAGGGATGGCTCGCCCCCGGCGTGCGGCGCAGGGTCGCGGCGGAGGAGACGCTGCTGTCTCGCCGGCAGCTGCTGCGGGCGGGCGCCGGCGTCGCGCTCGGCGCGATGCTGGCCGGCTGCAGCTCGACGAACCCCGCCGCCGGCGCCAGCGGCCCGCCGCTGCCACGCCAGGACAGGCCGGTCAAGTGGCCTGTCTATCGCGACAACAGGGCGATCGCGTCCGGGCTCGAGCCGGAACGGGGCGCGACGCTGCAGCTCTACAACTGGGTGGCCTACATCAACGAGTCGGTCGTCAAGAGCTTCGAGAAGAAATACAACTGCAACTGTCAGGTCACCACGTTCAACACGATCGAGGAGGCGCTCGCCAAGCTCTCCAGCGGCGAGCTCAAGGTCGACGTGTTCTTCCCCACCGTCGACGTGCTCGGCCAGCTCGTGGCCGCCAAGCTGATCCGGCCGCTCAACCACAGTTACATCCCCAACATCGCGAACGCGTGGCATGACTACGTGAACCCGTTCTACGACCAGGGCTGGCAGTACACGACGCCGTACTCGATCTACACCACCGGGATCGCCTGGCGCAAGGACAAGGTGAACCTCGCGCCGTCGTGGAACATGCCCTGGCAGGCATCGCGTTACAGGGGCAAGGTCGCCGTGCTCGACGACTATCGGGAATCGCTCAGCCTCGCGCTGCTGCACGCCGGCAACCTGAACCTCAACACGACCAGCACGCGCCAGATCGCCGCGGCCGGGAGGGCCCTGCAGCAGCTCTCGGCGCTCACGAACGTGCGGATCGACAACAACGACTACACGGATGTGCCGACCGGCAAGACGTGGATTCATCACGCCTGGTCGGGTGACATGGCGGTCGCCAACCAATACCTGCCGAAGGGCACCTCGGTTGACACGATCGGCTACTGGTTCCCGGCGGACCACAGGGGACCGGTCGCCAACGACCTGATGGTGAACCTCACCGGCGGCAGCAATCCCGTGCTCGCCCACAAGTTCATCGACTACATGCTCGACGTCGACAACGCGCTGGAGAACTTCTCCTACGTGGGTTACATGCAGCCGCTGACGGAGGTCACACCGCAGCGGCTCGTGTCGGAGAAGCTGATGGTGCCCCAGCTCGCCTCGACGGTCGTCAGGGAGGATTACTTCCGGCACGGCCTCTTCCAACTCGAGCTTCCGGCCGCCGCGAACGCGGTCTGGGAGTCCACCTGGAACAGCTTCTCGAAGGGGCTCTAGGAGCAACG
>WQWK01000043.1 GCA_009785395.1 Conexibacteraceae bacterium | reverse complement strand
CGCTCCAGGTCGGACTTGCGGTCATGCTGCGGGAGGTACCTCGCGTAGGCCGCCTTGAGATTGGCCATGCCTGACCAGCTGGCGTGGCGGGCCATCGCCGCGCGGAGATTGTCGTGGTCGAACGCGCGTTTGCGGACGGCGACGGTGATCAGGCGCCTGAGCTCCTGCCCGGTCTCGGTCGCTGACAGCTCGATCAGGAGGCGTGGCACGGTGCTGACGGCCAGGCCGTTCACCGTCGTCAGCTCACCCCGCGGTGGGGGCGTGGTCGTCCGGTGGATCGCGATCCCGACCCGCGCGCGCACCGCCCGACCCACGACCGTGATCTCGATCCGCCTGAGGTTGAGGTTGCGCAGCCCGTGCAGCGCCGCGGCCGTCCGGTGACTGAGGAACGCACCGTCACCCGCCGCCAAGAGTGCCGCGGTCAGGCGGCCGTCCCGGCTCAGCTTGAGGTGACCGACCGCGTAGACGCCTCGGTGGAGCCGGTGCAGGTGCCCTTCTGCAACCTGGCATGCGACCTGGCGGGCGCTGAGGCCGAGCGCATACAGCTGCCGCACCGAGATCACTCCGTGCTGCCGAGCCGCCACCCGAGCGACCTCCCGGCCGGGCTGTTGACGTTTTGCACCTGTGGGGTGCATTTCGTCAACAGCCCCTCGCTCGGAAGCGCCTCCGACAACCGCTCGCCCTCCGGTAGCGCCTCCCTTGCCCATGCGCGGACGGTAGGTTCGCTCACCGCCGATTCCAAGGAATGTGTCGGATTTGTTACCCGTCGACGACCGCGAACTCGATCCCGGCCCGCACCAGCCGGTCGACCAGCGGCAGTCCGAACGCGAGCGCCGGCGTCCACTGTCCTCCGCCCCGGTCCGGCAGCGACTCCCCGCCGAACGCCAGAGACAAAGCGCACTCGGAGACCATCTTCGCGGTGTCGCCGTAGCCCGGGTCGCCGCCGCGCACCTCCGTGATCAAACGCCGCCGCCGAGCAGACTCCCCGTAATCGGCGACGAACCGCAGCCGGAAGAACGTCCGCGCGCGCCGCTCGGCGGACGGCCCGCTGCCGGGCGATTTCAACCGCAGCACCAGGTTGCGCGTCGGCTCGAGCTGGGCCAGCGTCGCGACCGCTCCCACCCCCAGCCCGAGCCCAACGGTCCTGCCGAGCCGCCGCGTCACCAGCAGGTGCGCGTAGGTGAAGTCGGGTCCGTACACCGGATCAAGGCGCGCACTGCGCAGCACATGTTGCGGGTCGATCGTCGGCACCGGCACCACCCAGCCGCCCACGAGCGGCTCCCGGTAGGGCCGCAGCGACTCCCCGTGCACGCTGCGATCGGACGCCATCCGCCCGTCCTCGGCGTGCCGCTCGGTCGACTGGCGCTGCCGCGCGATGCGCCCAGCCTCCTTCAGCCGGCCCATCGCGTTCACCGCCGAATGGAACGTCCCGCCGGAGATCGTCGCGTTGGTGGCGCCGAATCCGCGCACCGCGATCGGCACGTCGTCGGGCAGCTGCGAGACGGTGTACAGGACACCGAGGTCCCACGGAACCGAGTCGAACCCGCACGAGTGCACCAACCGGGCGCCGCTCGCCCTGGCGGCCTGGTGGTGGCGCAGATACATGAGGTCGACGAACTCGGGCTCGCCGGAGAGGTCGACGTAGTCGGTGCCTGCCGCCGCGCAGGCCGCGACCAGCCCCTCGCCGTATTGCACGTACGGCCCGACCGTCGAGATCACGACCCGCGCCGACTCCGCCAGTCGTCGTAACGACTCCTCGTCGCCGCTGTCGGCGGTCACGACGCCGAGCTCGGGCCGTCCCAGCCGCTGCCTGAGCGCCTCGAGCTTGTCGGCGCTGCGCCCCGCGATCGCGAGCCGCGCCTCCGGCGGCGCCTGCGCGACGAGGTACTCGGCGGTCAGCTCGCCGACGAAGCCCGTCGCTCCGAACAGGGCAATGTCGTGCATACGCGCGCGACTCTACCCGGGTCTGCTTGGCCCGGGGCTGGTTGGCCCGCTGGCCACCAGCCCCGCCCTGCCGGGTAGATTCCGGCTCCCATGCTGATCCGCCACGCCGACCCGCATACCGACGCCGCCGGCTGCCTGGCGATCTACGGTCCGTTCGCCGACGACACCGCCGTCAGCTTCGAGGAGGCGGCGCCGGAACTGGGCGAGTTCGAGCGCCGGATCGAGCGCCTGAACCGCACGCACGCGTTCCTCGTGGCCGACGCGGACGGTGAGATCGCGGGCTTTGCCTATGCCGGCACGCACCGCGAGCGATCCGCATATCGCTGGGCAGCCGAGACCAGCGTCTACCTGGACGACCGTCACCGGGGCCGCGGGCTGGGCCGGGCGCTGTATGAGCCGCTGTTTGCGCTGCTCGAGGAGCAGGGCTACCGGGTGCTGCTCGCCGGCATCGCGGTCCCGAACCCGGCGAGCGTCGCCCTGCACCGTGCGCTCGGCTTCGAGGAGGTCGGCACGTACCGCCGCATCGGCTGGACCGCCGGCGCCTGGCGCGACGTCATCTGGCTGGCGCGCCAACTCGGGCCCGATACGCACGAGGCGCAACTGCCGCCACCGCCCGGCGCGCCGGTCAGACTCGCCCAGCCGATTCAGCTCTGAGCCGATGACCCGGACCGGACGCGCTAAAAAACTCACCGTGCCGAACACCGAACAACCGAGCTCACACCATGCCGCGATCGCCGCCGCGCTGCGCGCGCGGATCGCGTCGGGCGCGCTCCCGCCCGGCGCCGCGGTGCCGTCGGAGGCCGACCTCTCGTCCGAGTTCGCGGTCTCCCGCGGGACGGTCAGGCAGGCGCTCGCGGCGCTGCGCTCGGAGGGCCTGATCCTTGGTGGGCGCGGGCGTCGGCCGGTCGTCGCCCGGCCGACGCTGACGCAGAGCTTTGACATGCTGATCTCGTTCTCGGCGTGGGCCCTGAGCCAGGGCCACGTCCCCGGCGCGCGCACCCTGGAGCTAGGGCCGGTTCCGGCGGACGCACAGACCGCCGCCAGGCTCGACCTCGCGGAGGGCGATCAGATCTTCCAGTACCGGCGCCTGCGGCTGATGGACGGCGAGCCGGCGATGATCGAGGTGAGCAACTTCATCGAGCCCGTCGGGCGCCTGCTGCTCGATTGCGATATGGACCAGGGCTCCGTCTACGCGCAACTGGCGGCGCTCGGTGTCGTCTTCCACGAGGCCGAGCAGACCATCACGGCGGTCGCGGCGAGTGCCACGCAGGCGGCGCTGCTGGACGTGCCGCGGCGCGAGCCGCTGCTCGAGGTGCGCCGCCGGGTGCTCGACCCCGACGGGTTACCGCTCGAGTTCTCGGTGGACTCCTACCGCGGCGATTTTCTCGAGATCACGATTCACAACCGCGCCGCGTCGCCGCGAGCGGGTGTGGAGCGCTCGCTGGTGTCCTGACCGTTCGAACCGTTCACGGGCGCGGTCTGCGGAGGTGCGGGTGCGCCCTCCAGATCGTCG
The DNA here is from genome assembly GCA_009785395.1 of Conexibacteraceae bacterium. The sequence goes on along the minus strand of WQWK01000043.1, from coordinate 7,941 downwards.
AGCACAGCGGGCGCCTGGCCGAAGGAGAGCGTCATCCCGATTCCGGCGACGTTCTCGACCACACGCACGCCCGGCAGCGGTGCCGTGATGTGGAAGTTGCCCGCGTCCCGGGTGCGCACGGTCGGGTAGATCCCGTGCCAGCGCTGACGGATCTCAGGCTCGAACCCGAGCAGCGCCCGCGCCTCGCGCAGAAGCAGGTCGTAGAGGCGCTCCTCGCCGAACGGCGCCAGCGTGTCCCCGTAGGTGTGCGTGTCTCCGATCACGAGGTCCCCGTCCGGGAGCTGCGTGACCAGCAGATGGATGCCGCGCTCGACCAGCTCGGGCTTCTCGCGCTCGATTCGGACGCGCAGCTCCGCGGCCTCCGGCCGCAGCGCGAACGCCGGGTAGCGGATCAGGCTGAGACCGGTCGCCAGCGCCGGCTCGTAGCGGCGACCGGCGGGCGGGGCGATCCGCAGCATCTGTAGCTGACACAGCGTCATTGGCCCGAGGCCGCGGCGCAGCGCGGGTGGCAGCGAGCGGTAGTCGGGGCCAGGGCAGACCACGATCCGGGGCGCACGGACGATGAGTCGGCGGGTGTAGACGGCACCCTCCTCGACGTCGTGAACCTGTGTGCCCCACTCGATCTGGGCGCCGGGATCCTGTGACAGCAGCTCGGCGAGGCCGGCAGCGGCCGCGCGCGGGTCGACGCGCAGGTCCTGCGTGGCGTGCATGCCGCCGATGACCTTGTCGGTGGGGATCGGCGCCAGCGCCGCCACCTCGGCGGCGGTCAGCATGCGCGCGCGCCGCTCGGGATCCCGTGCGACCGCCTCCAGGACCGCCAGCTCATCCGGCGCCCGCGCAACGACCAGCGTGCCGGCCTCAACCAGGTGCAGCCCGGCGCGCTTGCCGAGCTCGAGCCAGCGCCCGCGCGAGATCGCCGCGCAGCGCTGCGGCTCGCCATCGCCGACCCCGGTGAAGATCAGGTGTCCGAAGTTGCGGACGCTCGCGCCCACGGCGCGCTCGTCGCGGTCGAGCACGACGACCCGCAGGCCGCGGCGTCGTGCCTCATGAGCGTGTGCGAGCCCGACAATTCCGGCGCCCACCACGCATACGTCAGTTTCGATTGTTCGTGTCGCGATATGCATCTTGTATATACAAGTGTATAGTGATCCGCCGATGAACGCCAACTTCACTGCAAACAACCGCACCTATCTGGTCCCCGAGGGCAAGCTGCTCGCGATCTGCGCGGACGGCTGGGACCCCGATTACGTTGATGACGCGCTCGCTCGCGACCTGATGCCGCGGCTTGCCGCAACGCTCGCCGGCGGCGGCGCCTACACCCTGGCCCGCGCCCAGGTGCCGACCTTCACCAACCCCAACAACGTCACGATCGTGACCGGCGTCAGCGCCGCCGAGAACGGCATCGCCGGAAACCACTACCGCACCGCGGACGGCGGCGAGGTCCAGGTGACCGACCCCAGCTTCCTGCGCGCCACCACAATCCACGCCGCCGCGCTCGAAGCCGGCGTCGGCGTCCTCTGCGTCACCGCCAAGGACAAGCTGCGGGCGTTGCTGGCGACCGGTGGTGTGCCGGCCTTCAGCGCCGAGAAGGCGCACGAGCAGACGCTGCCCGACGGCGCGGCAGTGACCGCAGCCGTCGCCGCGGCGGACTCGGCACACGCCGCTTCCAACCCCGATATCTACGACTGGCGCCTGTCGCCGTACACGGTCGACATGGCGGTGGCGCTCGCGCCCCGCTTCGACGCGAAGATCGTGTACGCGTCGCTGACGGACTTCGTCCAGCACGCGGCCGCCCCGGGAGAGCAGCTCGCCGACGACTTCTATCGGGCCATGGACGACTCGATCGGCCGCGCGCTCGACGCCGGCTTCGTCGTCGGGCTCGTCGCCGACCACGGGATGCGGGCCAAGGCCGCGTCCGACGGCAGCCCCAACGTGCGCTTCCTCGACGACGCGCTCGAGGCCGCCGGCATCCGCAGCGCCCACACGTTGTGCCCGATCACCGACCCGTACGTCGTCCACCACGCGGCGCTCGGATCGCTGGCCTGGGTCCACCTCGACGACCCCGCCGAGCTCGACCGCGCACGGGGCGTGATCGCCGCGCTGCCGGGCATCGAAGCCGTGCTCGACCGCAGCGCCGCGGCCGACGCGTTCGACCTGCCGGCCGACCGGATCGGCGACCTGATCGTGCTCGCGGACGCGGAGACGGTGATCGGCAAATCGGCCGCCGCCCACGATCTCAGCAAGCTGCACGGCACCCTGCGCTCGCACGGCGGCCTGCACGAGCGCACGGTCCCGATGATCGTCACGCACCCGCTGCGCGACGGGGCACTGGCGGGGCGCGACCTGCGCAATCGCGATCTCCACGACCTGCTGCTCAACTGGCTGGCGTGAGAGGCTGTCAGGCATGAGCACTGTCGCAACGCTGGCGGTCCAGTCCCCGTACACCGGCGAGCAGGTCGGCGAGGTCCCGCTCCTCGGCCCTGACCAGATCCGCGAGGTTCTGGCCGCGGGCGCGAACTACGAAAACGCGCTGAGCCGACACGAGCGCTCGCAGGTGCTGTTCAAGGTCGCCGACGAGCTCGGCGCCCGCCGCGACGAGCTTTCGGCCCTGATCACCTCCGAGTCCGGCCTCAGCCTGCAGGACACGCGGCACGAGATCGGCCGCGCGGTCGACGTCTTCCGTTTCGCCGCGATCGAGGCGCTGCGCGATGACGGCGAGGCGTTCTCCGGCGACATCTCGGCCCACGGCCGTGACCGCCGCGCCCACACCCTGCGCGTGCCGGTGCGCCTGGTGGGAGCGATCACGCCCTTCAACCACCCGATCAACCAGGTCGCGCACAAGCTCGCGCCGGCGATCGCGGCCGGCGCTCCGATCGTGCTGAAGCCGTCGGAGAAGGTGCCGCTGAGCGCGGTCGCCCTGTTCGAGATCGTGCACCGCGCCGGGCTCCCGGCCGCAGCCGCTCAGGTCCTGTGCGGCGACCCGGCGATGGTGCTCGACGAGTTCCTCGCCGAGCCGGCCGTCGAGCTGATCTCGTTCACCGGCGGCATCGGCGTCGGCAAGTCGATCGCCGCGCGCCTCGGCTACCGCCGGGCGGTGCTCGAGCTGGGCGGCAACGACCCGCTGATCGTGCTGCCGGACGCCGACCTCGACGAGGCCGCGGCGCTCGCGGTTTCGGGCTCGTTCCGCAACTCCGGCCAGCGCTGCACGGCGGTCAAGCGGATCATCGCCGTTGGCGCCATCGCCCAGGAGCTCGTCGAGCGGGTCGCGGCGGGGGCGGCGGAGCTGAAGGCCGGCGACCCGTTCGACCCCGACACGGATATCGGCACGGTGATCGACGAGCGCGCCGCGATCGCGATCGAGGAGCGCGTCCAGGAGGCTGTCGCGGACGGCGCCCGGCTGCTCCACGGCGGGCAGCGGGACGGCGCGCAGCTGATCCCCGCGGTGCTTGACCACGTCCCGCCGCAGACCCGCCTGGTCGCGACCGAGACCTTCGGCCCGGTCGCGCCGATCATCCGCGTCGCGAACCTGGATGAGGCGATCGCCGTGGCCAACTCGACGCCCTACGCGCTCTCCAGCGGCGTCTGCACGTTCGATTGGCGCGCGATCAGCCGCTGCATCAAGGAGCTGCGGGCGGGGACCGTGAACATCCGCGAGGTTCCGGGCTGGCGCACCGAGCTGACCCCGTTCGGCGGGATCGGTGACAGCGGCCTCGGTGTCAAGGAGGGCGTGCGCGAGGCGATCAAGGCGATGAGCTTCACCAAGCTGTATACGCTCCCCTGGGAGTGACCGACGCCGTACTCACGGAGATCCTCGGCGCCTGCCGATCGATGGCGGGCCTCGCCTACGACGGCGAGCCCGTCGACCAGCTCGAGCACGCGCTGCAGTGCGCTGCGCTGGGGCGTGAGCAGCGCCCGCAGGACCCCGAGTTCGTGGTCGCCTGCCTGCTGCATGACATCGCCCGCGCGCCGGCCGTCGCGGGTATCCCCTACGACGGCCCGCACGAACACCACGGTGAGGCCGGCGCCCGCTGGCTGACGCCCCGCGTCGGCGTGCGGGTCGCATGGCTGGCCGAGCAGCACGTTCCCGCCAAGCGCTACATCGTCGCGACCGACCCCGAGTACGCGGCACAGCTCAGCGAGGTCTCAGCCCGCACGCTGGTCGCACAGGGCGGCGCGATGAGCGAGCCGGAGGTCGTCACCTTCCGCGCCCATCCCGATTGGGAACAGGCCGTGGCGCTGCGCCTGATCGACGACCGCGGCAAGGAGCCGGGGTTGCAGGTGCCGGGCGTCGACTCGTACCTGACCGAGCTGGCGGCGGCCGTCGCAGTGCACGCGGTGCCATGACCTCGCTGCAGGCCGCGCTCGCCCGTTACCAGCCGGGACACGCGCTGCCGCAGGCGTTCCACACCGACCCCGAGATCCACGCGCGTGAGATCGAGCTGATCTGGCGCCGCAGCTGGCTGTTCGCCGGCTTCTCGATCCAGGCGCGGACGCCCGGGAGCTTCTTCCGCTTCGACCTCGGCGACGACTCGCTCGTCATCGCGCGGGGCGAGCAGGGCGTCCTGCACGCGCTCCACAACACCTGCCGCCACCGCGGGATGCCCGTCTGCGGCGCGGAGAACGGCTGCGCGAAGCGCTGGGTCTGCCCCTACCACCAGTGGAGCTACGCGCTCGACGGAACGCTGCTCGGGGCCGGCGGGATGGAGGGCGAGATCAACCTGGACGGGCACGACCTTCTGCGGGCGCCGGTGGTGGAGGTCGGCGGGCTCGTGTATGTGTGGAGCGGGCTCGGGGAGCCGGAGCCGTTCGAGGCGACGCTGGCGACGCTGGCGAGCGCGCTCGAGCCCCAGGGGCTCGAGCGCGCTCGCATCGCCCACCGGATCGATTACAGCGTCGCCGCCAACTGGAAGCTGATCTACGAGAACAACCGCGAGTGCTGGCACTGTCATGCCGGCCACCCCCAGTACGTGAAGGCCAACTTCGACGCGGTCCCGGACACGGCGCGGAACCGGGAACTGGCGGCGGCGCGGGCCGGCAGCCATGCGGAAGCCTTGAGCGGGGTTGCCGGCCAGCGGGCCGGCAACCCCGGGGATACACCCGACGAACACAACCAGCCCGGGCTCTACGAGTTCCCGACGGCGGGGCGCTGGTGGTCGGCGAACAGGACGCCGCTGGCGCCCGGGTTCGTCACCGAGTCGCTCGACGGCCGGCCGGTCGCGCCGCTGATGGGCGGCTACCGCGAGTACGACGTCGGCACGCTGCGGGTGCGAACCGTGCCGAACATGTGGATCCACGCGAGCGCCGACCACGCCGTCGTCACGCGCCTGCTGCCCGATGGGCCCGGAGCGACACGGGTGAGCGTCTGGTGGCTCGTCGACCAGGACGCCGTCGAGGGACGCGACTACGAGCTGGAGCGGCTGCTTCCGTTCTGGCAGCAGACAAGCGAGCAGGACTGGGATCTCTGCGAGCGCAACCACGCCGGGGTGCGAAGCCCCGCCTACACGCCGGGCCCGTACTCGCCGTCGCGCGAATACAACGTCCTCGCGTTCGTGCGGTGGTACCTCGGGCGGCTCTCGGGCGACGCTGCATAAATCTGCCGGGCAGCCGCCTTGACGCTCAGGCACAGGCGGCTGCCCGGTACGCTCCCGAGCAATGCTCCTCTACAACAGCCCCGTGTCGGGCAACTGCTACAAGGTCCGGCTGCTGGCGGCGCACCTGGGCATCGAGCTCGAGCTGCACGAGCTCGACGTCGTCGACCGCACCAACCGGCCCGCCGTGATCGGACAGCTGAGCCCGGTGCTGCGGGTGCCGGTGCTCGTGCTTGACGACGGGCGGCCGCTGTTCGAGTCCAACGCGATCATCGATTACCTCGCCGAGGGCACCGAGTACCTGCCGGATGACCGCTACGAGCGCCAGCAGGCACTGGCATGGCAGTTCTTCGAGCAGTACGAGATCGAGCCCAACCTGGCGGTTGCGCGCTTCTTCAGGATCTTCGACCTCGAGCCGCCGGAGGGGCTGGCGCACCAGAAGCAGGAGGGTGGCCGCAAGGGACTCGAGGCGCTCGAGCGCGGCCTCACCGGCAAGGAATACCTTGTCGGAGACCGCTACACGGTCGCCGACATCAGCCTCTACGCCTACACGCACGTCGCCGCAGAGGGCGGCTTCGAGCTCGAGCCCTATCCGTGGATTCGCGCCTGGCTGCAACGGGTCGCGGAGCGACCCGGGCACATCAAGATCACCGACTGAAGACTCAGGCGGCGCTGCGCTTGGGCGGCAGCGGCGAGAACTTCTCGGCCGCGTGCGTGGCGAAGTCCTTGGGCTCGAACTTCGCGACCAGATCCTCGAGCTCGCGGCGCTCACGGGCCGAGAGATTGCTGCGCCGGCCCTTCGTCTGCATGATCAGGACCGTCAGCCGGCGCCGCTCCTGCAGGGTCAGCCGCTCGTAGTGATCCTTGGCGAGCACCGCCACCTCGGCGAGGATCACGAGCCGTGCCAACGGCAGGCGCCTGAGCCCCGGCAACCGCTCGGCGGCGCGCGCGACGGCGACGGTCGCGATCGGCGAAGGCCATCGTTTCCACGGCTCCGGCATCGCTTCTCGATTCTACGCGCGAGCCGGCGCCCCTTTTCCCGCAGGCCCGGTACCGTCCCACACGCCCCGAGACCCACCGTCCCACACGCCCCAAGACCCACCGTCCCACGAAGCCCGAGAAGATGCTCGCAACCGACCTCGAACTTCCGCTGATCAACATCCTCGACGAGTCGCTGCGCGGACCCGTCTACACCGAGACGATGGCCGCCGTCGAGGGCCACGACGGCTGGCTCGCGTCCTCCCCGTTCGGCTTCGTCACACTCGACCGCGAGTCCGGCGAGTACTTCCTGCGCTCGCGCGACGCGGTCTTCCCGTCGCTGACGCTCGCCGCGCTGTTCAACATCACCGAGGGCCCGTTCCACGAGGAGATCTCCAAGAACCTGATCACGCGCCACGGCGCCGACCACTCGCGCCTGCGCGGCCTCGTCAACCCCGCCCTGGCGCCCCGCCGCGTCGACACCTACCGTCCGGCGATCCGCGCGGTCCTGGCCGACGTGATGGCCTCGGTCCCCGCGTCGGGCGAGGTCGAGTTCATCGGTGACTTCGCCAAGCCCTACACCTCGCTCGTGATCGCACACGTGCTGGGCGCCCCGCCCGCGGACGCACCCAGGCTGCACTACTGGTCGAACCTGATCCAGCGCCAGTTCGACGCCCAGAGCCTGCTGAACCCGGAGGTGCTCGCCGAGATCGAGCGCGGCGTGGTGGATTGCTACGACTACATCGACGCGCTGATCGAGGCGCGCCGAGCGGCCCCGGGAGACGACCTGATCACCGACCTGATCGAGGCCGAGGAGGCGGGTGACAAGCTCAACCATGACGAGCTGCGCAATCTCCTCTTCAGCATTCTGCTCGGCGGCGTCGACACCAGCCAGAGCCAGCTCTCGCACGCGATCCGGATCCTCTCGACAAGGCCCGAGCTGTGGGCGCGGCTGCGGGCGCAGCCGCACGGGCTCGCGCCGAAGGTGACCGAGGAGGCGCTCCGCTACGAGCCGATCACCCCCTTCACCGCACGCATGACCACGCGTGACCTCGAGTACCGCGGCGTCACCTTCCCCGAGAACACGGTGATCCTCGTCTCCTCCTGGCACGCCAACCGCGACGGCGCCGAGCACCCGGACAGCTTCGACATCGACGCCGAGCGCGACGGCGCCCGCCTGCTCACCTTCGGCGCCGGCATCCACTACTGCGTCGGCGCCAACCTCGCCCGGGCCGAGCTCCAGGAGGGTCTGATCTTCCTCGCCCAGAACGTCAAGGCAATCAGGCCCGACGGCGAGCCGGAGTTCGGCAACCCGTCGGGGATCTACGGTCTCGAGCGCCTGCCCGTCGTTCTGGAGCGTTAGCCCGGTGGTACT
>WQWK01000042.1 GCA_009785395.1 Conexibacteraceae bacterium | reverse complement strand
CGGCCGCGCCGTCGGCCGAGAGGCCCGCGAGCTGCGCGGAGTCGACGCGGTCGACCGAACGCACCAGCGTGGTGAGGCGCTCGATCGACTGCAGGTCGGCCTGGGTCAGGTGACCGGTGGTGGTGGCGGCGACGATCGTGACCGGGGTGACGCCGCCGTTGGCGCCGGCGCCGAGCAGCGGCGTGGCGAGTGTGGCCGCCTTCGCGCTCGGCTCGCTGGATGACAGGAACGCGCTGTTGTTGTCGTTGACCTCGCTGCTGAGCGACGGCAACGCGGCGCTCGTGACGACGAGCACGAGCAGCCAGAAGACGACGATCGCCCATCTGAACCTGACTACGAAGCGCGCCAGCGCCTCGTACGCGGCGTTTACCGAGATCCCCCGAGTCACATCTCGCGAGAGTACAGAAACGCTCGCTGAGCCCCGCTCAGCTCCGCAGATACCGCCCGGTGGCGAAGATCCGGTAGTTGAAGGCGAGCAGCGCGGCGGTGACGACCGCGAGGAACACGAACGAGAACAGGATGTTCGTGTCCTCGTAGCCGATGAACCCGTAGCGGACCAGCGCGATCATGTAGTAGATCGGGTTGAAGTGCGTGATCGTCCGCCACGGCTCGGGCAGCAGCGACGCGCCGTAGAACACGCCCCCGAGCATGATCAGCGGCTGCAGCACGAACGTCTGGTAGAGCGCGACGTCGTCGAACTGCTCGGCGCGCACGCCGACGAGCACGCCGCACTGGGAGAAGAACAGCCCGACCAGCACGAGCGACGGGATCAGCACCAGCGGCTGGGCCACCGGCAGCGAGACCAGCGCAACCGCCACGACGAACGTCAGCGTCGCGACCAGGAAGCCGCGGATGAAGCCGCCGAGCGTGAACCCCAGCAGCAGCTGCAGCGGCGAGGCCGGTGAGGACAGCTGGTCGTCGATCGAGTGCGTGAACTTCTGCTGCAGGATCGATGAGGAGTTGTTGGAGAAGGCGTTCACCGCCAGCGCCATCATGATCAGCCCCGGGATCACGAACACGATGTACCGGTATCCGTGGAGCTCGTGGATCCGCGAGCCGAGCGCAGCGCCGAACACGGCGATGTAGAGGAATGTCTCGAGCAGCGGCCCGCCCAGCGTTTGGCGCTTGATCTTCATGAAGCGGCTCACCTCGCGCCGGATCAGCGCGAGAAGGGTGATCTGTGAGGCGTTCATGCCGCCTCGCTAGTGACGTGCGCGCGTGAGAGCTCCTGGCGGCCGACGAGCACGAGATAGGCGTCCTCGAGCGTGTCGACGCCGTAACGGGCGGACAGCTCCGGGATCGTGCCCTGGGCGGCGATCTCACCGTCGTTGATGAACGCGATGTGGTCGCAGAGGCGCTCGGCCTCCTCCAGGTAGTGAGTCGTCAGCATGATGCTCGTGCCCTCGGCGTTGATCTTCTCGATGTACTGCCAGAGCTCGAGTCGCAGTTCGATGTCGACACCGGCCGTCGGCTCGTCCAGGATCAGCAGCCGCGGGCGGTGCATCAGCGCGCGGGCGAGCGTCAGCCGGCGCTTCATGCCGCCGGACAGGGTACGCGTGCTGTCCTTGCGCTTGCTCGTCAGCGAGAAGGCCTCGAGCAGTTCGGTGGTGCGCTCGCGGCGGTCGGCCTTGCTCATGCCGAAGTAGCCGCCGTGCATGTCGAGCGTCTCCTCGACCGTCAGGAACATGTCGAGGTTGATCTCCTGGGGGGCGAGCCCCACGGATTGCCGTGCCTTGCGGTAGTGGTTGACCGCATCGTTGCCGAGCACCTTCACGGTCCCCGATGTGGGTCGCGCGAGGCCCGTGATGCAGTGGATCATCGTGGACTTCCCGGCCCCGTTGGGTCCGAGCAGCCCGAAGAACTCACCGGCGCCGATTTCGAGTGAGACGCCCTTCAGGGCCTCGACGCCGTTCGGGTAGCGCTTGATGAGATCCCTGACTTCAAGCGCCGCCTGCGCCGGGGCGCTCACGCCGTCGCCTCGGACCGGCGCGCGACCATGTTCAGCCGCACGTACTCGAGTGTGAGTGGCGTGCCCGCGCGCGCCAGCACGGCCCGGATGAACGGCTGATGGAGGTCCTCGGGGAGCACGTCCAGGTGGCGCACGAGGCAGACGGTGCGCACGAACGGCTCCGGGTCATCGAGCTCTGTCGGCCGCGGCTCGAGCCAGGTCTCGATGTCCATGAAGCCCGCCCTGTCCAGGCGCTCGGCGGTTATGTCTGCGCGCGCGTAGTTCCACGGGCCCTCCCAGTCTGTGAAGTAGGGCGCGAACTCGCCGCTGGCGGCGACCTCGTCGGCGAGCACGCGGAAGCCGTCGATGTTGCCGAAGCCGCCGCACTGCGCGACGAGCTGTCCGCCCGGCTTCAGCGCCGCCGCGAGCCTGTCGAACAGCTTCGGGTGATCCGGGATCCAGTGGAAGGTGGCGTTCGAGAAGATCGCGTCGACCCGCTCGGGCAGCTGGAGCTCCGTCAGGTCCTGGCAGAGCGCTGTGACCCTGCCACCGAGTGCCTGCTGTGTGTGCTCGACCATCGACGGCGCCGCGTCGACCGCGTAGACACGCCCATCCGGCACCAGCTCCGCCAGCATCGCCGTGACCTTGCCCGAGCCGCAGCCGGCGTCGAGCACGACCTCGTCGCCGCGCAGCTTCAGGCGCTCGAGCTGCTCTCGCGCCCAGCTCTGCTGCGGCGCGGAGATCTCGTGGTAGGTGGCCGCATCCCAATCGCGTGTGGTCATCCCTATTAGTTATAGAGAGGTCGTAACCGGTCCCGGTCGCTCTCGGCCGGACTCGTAGGCCGTGATCGCCGCATCCTGCTGGAGCGTCATGCCGATGTCGTCGAGGCCGTTGAGGAGCCGGTACTTGATGCCCTCATCGATCTCGAAGCCGGCGCTGCCGCCCGGCCAGCGCACCTCCTGGTTGGCGAGGTCGACCTGGGCGTTGCCCGCCTGCGCGATCGCGTCACAGTCCTCGGCTGAGAGCGCGACCGGCAGCAGCCCGATCTTGGTGCAGTTGGAATAGAAGATGTCAGCGAAGCTCTGGGCGATGATCGCCTGGAATCCGTAGTCCTGCAGCCCCCACGGGGCGTGCTCACGGCTCGATCCCGAGCCGAAGTTGCGGCCGGTCACGAGGATCGGGTTCTGCGGCAGGGTCCAGTTCGGCTCCTTGGCCCAGTCGTAGAACAGGAACTCGCCGAAGCCGGTCCGCTCGACCCGCTTCAGGAACTGCTTGGGCATGATCTGGTCGGTGTCGATGTCGTCACGGTTGAGCACGGACACGGGCCCGGTGATGGTCTCGATTGCCTTCATGGCTGGCTCCTCTACGCGTTGACAGGTTCGCGGTTGTAGGTGCGGATGTCGACGAAGTGGCCCTCGATCGCCGCAGCGGCAGCCATCTGCGGGGAGACCAGGTGCGTGCGCGCGCCCCGGCCCTGGCGACCCTCGAAGTTGCGGTTCGAGGTCGAGGCCACTCGCTCCTCGGGTGCGGCGATGTCCGGGTTCATGCCCAGGCACATCGAGCAACCCGCGGCGCGCCAGTCGAAGCCCGCCTCGGTGAAGACCTCATCGAGTCCCTCTGCCTCGGCCTGCTCCTTGACCTGCACCGAGCCCGGGACCACCATCGCGTAGATGCCATCGGCGACCCGGCGGCCGCGCACGACGTCGGCGGCGGCGCGCAGGTCGCCGATCCGGGAGTTGGTGCAGGAGCCGATGAAGACGCGATCCAACTGGATCTCCTCGATCGGGGTGCCGCCCGTCAGGCCCATGTACTCAAGCGCGCGCTCGTCCTGCTCGCCGCCTGGCTGCGGGACGCTGTCGGCGACGCCGACGACCATGCCGGGGTTTGTGCCCCAGGTGACCATCGGGCTGATCTGCGCGCAGTCGATCGTGAGCTCGCGGTCGAAGTGGGCGCCCTCCTCCGTGTACAGGTCGCGCCAGTCGTCCGGCACTGCGGCCGGAGCCCCCGAACGGCCCTGGCCGACCACATAGTCGAAGGTCGTCTGGTCGGGGGCGATCATGCCGGCGCGGCCGCCGCCCTCGATCGTCATGTTGCAGACCGTCATGCGGCCCTCCATCGACATCCGCTCGATCGCCGGGCCGGCGAACTCAACCACATAGCCGGTCGCGCCGGCGACGCCCATCTGGCCGATCGTGTACAGGATCAGGTCCTTGGGGGTGACGCCGTAGCCCAGCTCACCGACGTAGTTGATGCGCATCGACTTCGGCTTCTGCTGGACCAGGCACTGCGTCGCCAGCACGTGCTCGACCTCGCTGGTGCCGATGCCGAAGGCCAGCGCGCCGAAGGCGCCGTGGGTGGCCGTGTGCGAGTCGCCGCAGACGATCGTCATGCCGGGTTGGGTGACGCCCAGCTCGGGGCCGATCACGTGCACGATGCCCTGGTGCTCGGAGCCGAGCGAGTAGATCGGGATGCCGAACTCGGCCGCGTTGCGCTCGAGCGTCTGCACCTGCACGCGCGAGAGCTCGTCCTTGATCAGCTTTGCGGCGGGCGTGCCGTCGGTTGGCGTGTTGTGGTCGGCGGTCGCCAGCGTGCGGTCGGGCCGGCGGACGCTGCGGCCGTTCATCCGCAGGCCGTCGAACGCCTGCGGGCTCGTGACCTCGTGCACCAGGTGCAGGTCGATGTAGATCAGTCCGGGCGCAACCTCGTGGCGCTCCCAGATCTTGTCGAACAGGCTCTTGGGCAAAACAAACTCCTTTCTATACGGCCGCTGGCCCCGTTTGGCCAGCGGCCAGGCTCGCCCCGCTGGGCGGCCTCAACTCCGTCGCAGGCCGGCGCTCACGACCGCGAGCAGGACGGCGTCTTGATTTCCAGGGTTCTCAAAGTGGTGGGGCAGATCGGCGTCGAAGGTCACGCAGTCGCCGGCCTGCAGCTCGGTTCGATGCCCGTCGCAGGCGAGCACGACCTCGCCCGACTCGACCACAGTCGTCTCGCGGCTGCCGGGCTCGTGCACGGGTGCGTCGCCCGGGCCGCCGGTGGCGGCGCCCGGCTTGAGTGTGTGGCGGGACAGCTCAGCACGCTGCCCGGGCAGCGGCGGGCTCAGGATCTCATAGCTATGCCCGCCGACAGCGGCCGGACCCTTGCGGCGCTCCCGTTTGCGAACCACCGTGACCGCGCCGTCCTCGTCGAGCCGCAGCAGCTGGGACAGCCGCAGCTCGAGTCCGGAGGCGATCCGCGACGCCACCTGCAGCGTCGGCGAGGTCTCCCCCCGCTCGACCTGTGAGAGCATCGGCGCGCTCACGCCGGAACGCTCGGCGAGGTCGCGCAGCGACAGATCCATCGCCTCGCGCAGCGCGCGCACGCGTGCGCCGAGGATCTCGGGCGAGCTTGCCGGAGATGCTTGGGTCTGCTCGGTCAGCGCCATTGGGCGTACGTTATCACATACGTTCGTACGCTACCTAAGATCGTGCGTAGCCAACTTTGCGGGCAGAGTACGTATAAGCGCACTGCGGGCGCAAAGTTCGGGAACGGGCGCGGATAGCCTGAGCTTGTGAATTCGCCTCCCGACACCCTCGTGCTCGGCGGCGGCGGCCGCCAGGGCGACGCTTGGATGACCGGCGTGCTGGCGGGATTGGAGGACGCGCGCGGGTTCGACCTGCGGGGGTGCGACTACTTCGTCGGGACCTCTGCAGGGTCGGTGATCACGGCGCGTCTCGCCGACGGTGAGACACTCCGACGCCCGGGGTCGCAGGTTGCCGGTGGCGCTTCCGGCGAGCAGCCGTTGTTGCCGAATTGGGCGGCGAATTCGATAACAGCGATCGCTGCGCCGTTCGCGGCCCTCGGGCTCAGGCTCGGCAGGATGCCCGGCGAGTTGGCGAGGGCGACGGCGCTCGGACTGCTCGGCGCCGCCGCGGACGAGACGCTGGACTTCGTCAAGCGGTTCCCGTCCGGCAGCACACGGTGGGATGGAAGGCTGCGGGTGGTGGCTGTGGATCGCGGTTCGGGAAAGCGCGTCGTCTTCGGAGCACCCGGAGGGCCGAGGGCAACCGTCGCGCAGGCGCTGGCGGCATCATGCGCCCTGCCGCTGGTCTTCTCGCCGGCGGTGATCGGTGGCCGCGAATACGTCGACGGCGCCATGTGGAGCCCGTCGAACGCGGACGTCGCCCCTGCCGGCCGTGATGCCGAGGTGCTGATCCTGAGCCCGATGGCGAGCCTCCACGGCCCCTTCCACGCGGGCGTGCGCGCGGCGTCGCTGGGGGCCGTGCTGCTGGAGGAGGCGGCGCTGACCGCGCGCGGCGCCAGGCCGCGGGTTGTCACGCCCGATCGAGCCTCGTCAGCTGCGATCGGGCAGGACATCATGTCCGGAGACGGCCTAGACCAGACGCGCGCGGCCGGCTACGCCCAGGGCCTGAGCCTCTGAGGGCCCATCTCCCTAAGGCGTTCCTGCGAGCGCAGCCTCCGCGCCCTCGCCCTCGCGGCGGCGGACCGCATTGGACAGCGCGCGGATATAGCCCTTGGCCGCGGCGTCGACGATGTCGGTCGAGATGCCCTGACCGGAGCCGGTGAAGCCGTCGACCTCGACGATGATCGATGTCTCGCCGAGCGCGTCCTGGCCGCCCGTGACCGCGCCGATGTGAAACTCGCGCAGGCGGGCATCGACGCCCGTCGCGACGTTGATTGCGTGGAAGATCGCCTCGATCGGTCCGTCGCCGCCGAACGAGCCCTCCAGCTCCTCGCCCTCCGGGCTGCGGATGCCGACCTGGGCGTGCGGCGGGCGGCGTGACGAGGACACGACGTCGAACCACTCGAGCGTGTAGCCGACCTCCTCGGCCTGCTCACGCAGCTCGTCGGTCAGCAGCGCCTCGAGGTCCATCGCCGTCACCTGCTTCTTCTTGTCGGCGATCTCCTTGAAGCGCTTGAACGCCTGGTTGAGCGTCTGGCCCGAAACCTCGTACCCCAGCTCACTCAGTGCCTGCTGCAGCGCGTGGCGTCCGGAGTGCTTGCCGAGGATCAGCTGGTTGGAGTCCAGCCCGATCGATGTGGCGTCCATGATCTCGAACGTGCTGCGCTCCTTGAGCACGCCGTCCTGGTGGATGCCGGACTCGTGGGCGAAGGCGTTGCGGCCGATGATCGCCTTGTTGGGCTGCACGGGATAGCCGGTGAGGCGGGAGACGATGCGCGAGGTGCGCGCGATCTCCTTGGTGACCGCCCCGGTGTAGAGACCACCGAGTGCGTCCTGCCGGGTCGCGATCAGCATGATGATCTCCTCGAGCGCCGCGTTGCCCGCGCGCTCGCCGATGCCGTTGACGGCACACTCGACCTGACGCGCGCCCGCCGTGACGCCGGCGATCGAGTTGGCGACGGCCAGACCGAGGTCGTCGTGGCAGTGCACCGACAGCACGACGTTGCGGAGCGCGGGCACCAGCTCGTACAGCCGTGCGAGGAACGCGCTGTACTCGTCCGGCATCGTGTAGCCGACGGTGTCCGGGATGTTGATCGTGGTTGCGCCCTCGTCGATCGCGATCTTCAGCACCTCGGCTGTGAACTCCGCATCGGAGCGGGTGGCGTCCATCGGCGAGAACTCGACGTCTTCGCAGTAGGACTTCGCGTGGGCGACGGCCGCACGGGTCATGCCGAGCACGTCCTCGCGCGTGTTCTGCATCTGGTACTTGATGTGGATGTCAGACGTCGAGATGAATGTGTGGATCCGCGGCCGCGCGGCGTCCTTCAGCGCACCCCAGGCAGCGTCGATGTCGCCGGGGAACGCACGCGCGAGGCCGGCGATGACCGGCCCGTCGACCCCGCGGGCGATCGCCTGCACGGCGTCGAAGTCACCGGGTGAGGCGATCGGGAAGCCGGCCTCGATCACGTCCACGCCTAGCCGCGCGAGCTGCTGCGCGATCTCCAGCTTCTCCTGCGCGTTCAGTGAAATGCCGGGCGACTGCTCACCGTCGCGCAGCGTCGTGTCAAAGATGATTACTCGGTTCGGGTCCTGCGATGGCGACATTGCCGTTTCCTTTGTCTCGTCCTGCTTCTTCTCGTGCTTGGTTCGCGGCTACATGCGGCCGCCGACGCGCTATTCCCCCCGCGGGGGGAGGAGAAGAAGTCGAAGGGCGAAGGCGGACGCCATCGCAGGAGAGACTAGAGGATGCGTGTTTTTGTCGCAATACCGGTGGGGCCGGTCCGCTGACCGGCCCCTGCCGAGCTCAGAGGGCTACGGACACGCCGGCGACGAACCCGTCGCTCGACGCGATCTCGTGCACGAGTGAGCCGGGCACCGCGTCATCGCTGGTGATCACCATCGCCGCGAACGCCTCAGCGTCCTGCCCGTCCGGCTGGCGGCCGACGATCGAGGAGACGATGTTCACGCCGCCCGAGCCGAACAGGGTCCCGACGCGGCCGAGCATCCCCGGCCGGTCGTGGTAGCGGAACATCGTCACATACTCCTCGAGCTGCACCTGAAAGCGCTGACCCCAGGCCTCGAGCAGGTGTGGGCGGTGCAGGTTGCCGATCACGGTACCGGCGACACGCATAACGTGCTCACCGCTCGTCACCGTCACGCGGATCAGGTCGGTGTAATC
This sequence comes from Conexibacteraceae bacterium, assembly GCA_009785395.1. The sequence goes on along the minus strand of WQWK01000042.1, from coordinate 2,927 downwards.
GTGCACCTCGGTCTGCTTCTCCTCGGTCAGCGTGATGCCGCGCTGTTTGCCGAGCGCCGGCGCGTTGACCTCGTTGAGCTCTTCGGCCCCCTGCGCGGCGAGCACGCCCATCAGGGCATTGAGGCCGAGCAGGCGGGTGTCACGCGCGCCGATGCCGCCGATGAACTCGGCCTTCACACTGTCGACCGCCGCGTCCCCGACCAGCGACGCCGCGATCTTCCCGAGCGCGCGCGTGAGCGGCACGAACGGGGTGAGCGCCTCGATGTCGTCCTCGGGGATCGCCGGGATGTTCACGGCTGTCGTGACCGCCCCACCCGTCAGGGCGGCGACGATCTGTTCCGCCGCCTGGAAGCCGGCGCGATCGTTTGCCTCAGCCGTGGACGCGCCCAGGTGCGGGGTCACGATCACGTTGTCGTAGCCGAACAGCGGGTGCTCGGTGATCGGCTCCGTCTGGAAGACGTCGAGCGCCGCCCCGGCCACCTTGCCGCTGTCGATCGCCGCCTGCAGGTCCGCGTCGACCACGAGCGGCCCCCGCGCGACGTTGAGGACGCGCACGCCGTCCTTGCACTTGGCGAGGACCTCGGCGTTGAGCCACCCCGTCGTCTCCGGCGTCTTGGGCAGATGCAGCGTCAGGAAGTCGGCGACCGCGTAGACATCGTCCGGGGTCTCAGCCTTCTCGACACCAAGCTCGCGGAAACGTTCGGCGCTGACGATCGGGTCATACGCGATCACGTGCATGCCGAATCCCTTGGCGCGCTCCGATACGAGCTGGCCGATGCGGCCGAAGCCGACCACGCCGAGGGTCTTCTCGTACAGCTCGACGCCCGAGTACTTGGAGCGGTCCCAGCGCCCCGCCTTCAGCGACGCGTCAGCCTGCGGCACGTTGCGGGCCAGGGCCAGCAGCAGCGCCATCGTATGCTCGGCGGCGGTGACCACGTTCGAGAGCGGCGCGTTGGCGACCACGATCCCGCGCTTGCTCGCCTCCGGGACATCGACGTTGTCGACGCCCACGCCGGCGCGCCCGATCGCCCGCAGCTTGGCGCCCGCGGCCAGCAGCTCGGCGTCGAGCTTGGTGGCGGAGCGAATCAGAACGCCGTCGAAGTCGCCGAGGCGCTGTTTGACCTGATCGCGGTCCCAGTCGAAGCCGAGTTCGACGTCGAAATGTTCCTCGAGCAGGTTGATGCCGGAGGCACCTACCTTCTCGGCGACAAGTACGCGCGGGCGGCTCATGCGTTCTGCTCCAGGACGTAGTCGATGCACGCGGTGAGAGCCTGGACATCGGAGGGGTCGGTGGCGGGGAACATTGCCACGCGCAGCTGGTTGCGACCAAGCTTGCGGTACGGCTCGACGTCGACGATGCCGTTGGCCCGCAGGGTCGCGGCGATCTCAGCGGCGTCCACCTCGTCGCTGAAGTCGATCGTGCCGACGACCAGCGAGCGCTTCGCCGGGTCGTTGACGAACGGAGTCGCGTGCTCGTGCGCCTCGGCCCAGTCATAGAGAATCGACGAGGACTCCGTCGTGCGCGCGACCATGCCACCGAGGCCCCCGCCGGCAAGCATCCAGTCGATCTGGTCGGCGAGCAGGAACAGCGTCGCCACCGCGGGGGTGTTGTAGGTCTGATCCTTCGTCGAGTTGTCGAGCGCTGTGGTCAGCGAGAGGAAATCCGGGATCCAGCGGGTCGCCCCGACCGTCGGACGGTCGGCGTCGATCTGCGCGATCCGCTCGAGCGCGGCGGGGCTTGCGAGCGCAAGCCACAGGCCGCCGTCGGAGGCGAATCCCTTCTGCGGCGCGAAGTAATAGACGTCGGCGTCGGTGATCGTGACCGGCAGGCCGGCGGCCCCCGAGGTCGCGTCGATCAGCACCAGCGCGTCCACGTCGAGTCCGACCGGTCGCTGCACGGGCACCATCACGCCGGTCGAGGTTTCGTTGTGGGCCCAGGTGATGACGTCCGCGCCGCCCTGCGCGGCCGCCGCCGGGTCCGGAGCGTCACCGGCCGACGCCTCGACCACTATCGGGTCGGCCAGGAACGGCGCCTTCTTGACCCCGCTCGCAATCTTCGATGAGAACTCGCCGTAGCTCAGGTGCAGCGCGCGCTCGCGGATCAGCCCGGCGATCGCCGCGTCCCAGAAGGCGGTGGTGCCGCCGTTGCCGAGCACGACCTCATAGCCGTCGGGCAGCTCGAACAGCTCCCGCAGGCCCGAGCGAACCCGCCCGACCAGCTGCTTGACGGGCTTCTGCCTGTGCGAGGTACCCATGACGGAGCTTCCGGATGCGGCCAGGGCAGGCAGCTGCTCGGGCCGCAGGCGAGATGGACCGGAGCCGAAGCGACCGTCCTGCGGTTTGATCTCGGCTGGGATTACAACTTGAGTTTGGGGCACGATCGCTCCTCAGCGCTGCGTCGGATACGGAGGAAAGAGATGCCCAGGCGCGCGGCGACATGATCCCGTCGCTTCCCGGTGGTCGTCCACCTTGTCGCGCCAGTCACGGCGGGCTACCTCGAACGATACTTACTCGTGGAACGAGGTGTCGATCCAGTGCATGTGCGAGCGCAGCTCCTTGCCGACGACCTCGACCTGGTGCCCGGCCTGCTCGGCCCGCATGCGCTTGAAGTTCTCCTGACCCGCGTTGTTCTCGGCGATCCACTCGCGTGCGAACTCACCGGACTGGATCTCACCGAGGATGCCCTTCATGTTCGCGCGGGTCTCGTCGGTGACCACGCGCCTGCCGCGCGTGTAGTCGCCGTACTCGGCCGTGTTGGAGATCGAGTACCGCATGCCCGCCAGGCCCTTCTCGTACATCAGGTCGACGATCAGCTTCAGCTCGTGCAGGCACTCGAAGTACGCCATCTGCGGGTTGTAACCCGCCTCGACGAGCGTGTCGAAGCCGGCCTGAACCAGCTCGCTGACACCGCCGCAGAGCACCGCCTG
>WQWK01000041.1 GCA_009785395.1 Conexibacteraceae bacterium | reverse complement strand
GAGATCGAGGTCGCGCTGGCGATCACGACCCACAGCGGCACGTGAAAGTTGGTGGCGCTGAGCTTGCCGCTCGCGACCAGCGCGAGTGCGATCACGCCCATCGTCTTCTGCGCGTCGTTGGTCCCGTGCGACAGCGCCAGCATGCCTCCGGAGACGACCTGGCCGAGCTTGAAGCCACGGCTCACCCCACCCGGCCGCGCCTTGCGTACGATCCTGTAGACCAGCGTCACGGACAGCCAGGCCACGGCGAACGCGATCAGCGGCGCGATGATCGCGGGCACGATCAGCTTCGTCAGCACGCCGCTGCCGTTGAACGCGCTCCAGCCGGCGGCCGTGATCACCGCCCCCGCGAGCCCCCCGATCAGCGCATGCGACGAGCTGGACGGCAGTCCGAGGTACCAGGTCGCGAGGTTCCAGACGATCGCTCCGCACAGGCCGGCGAACACGACCGTGGTGGTGATCAGATGCGTGTCGACGAAGCCCTGTCCGATCGTGTCGGCGACCTTCAGCGAAATGAACGCGCCGGCGAAGTTGAGCACCGAGGCAATCGCGACCGCCCGGCGCGGCCCGATCGCACGCGTCGAGATCGAGGTCGCGACGACGTTCGCGGTGTCGTGGAAGCCGTTGGTGAAGTCGAAGGCGAGCGCAGTCAGAACCACGACCACGAGAATCACGTCGACGCTCATGTGTTCTTGATGACGACGGAATGGAGCACGTAGGCGGCGCGCTCAGTTGCGTCGATCGCGTCCTCGAGCCGCTCGAAGATGTCCTTCCAGCGGATCACGACAAGCGGGTCGATCCCGTGCTCGAACAGTGAGGCGATCGCGCTGCGGACCAGCTGGTCGCCCTCGTTCTCGAGCCGGTGGACCGCGTGCACGTGCGCGGATACATCCTCGAAGCGCGCGATCTTGTGAACGGCGGCGGCGAGCTCGCGGACCGCGTCGAGCAGCACGTGCGCGAGCGCCTGCGACTGGATCATCGGCGCCTCCACGTCGTACAGGCTGAGATATGCGGCCACCTCGTCAACCGCGTCGACGATGTCCTCGAGCGCCGTCGTCAGCGCGAGCAGGTCGGTGTGCTCGATCGGCGTGGCGACCTCACGGTTGAGGCGCCCGATCAGGGCACGCGTGATCTCGTCGCCGCGGTGCTCGCAGGCGCTGATCGCGGCGACCTTCTCGCAGCCGTCGGGGAACTCGGTGAGCAGCTCATGCAGCAGCTCGCTCGCGGCCACGGCGTTATCGGCCGCCTGCTCGAGCAGCTCGAAAAAGACATTGTGGCCGCCGCGAAGCACGCGCTCGACGACCGCGAGCGCTCCGGCCGCCGTCGGACGCTTGTGAAAGAAATGTGACCCCACCTTAACGCCCACTTTAGCGGCGGCAATTGCGCCCAATTGCTGGGTATTGTTGTGATTGCGGGGTATTGGCGCGGGCGCGGCGTTCAGACAGCCGCGGCCTCAGGCAGCGGCGACGCTGACCCGAACCGGCCGCGGAAGCGCGTCGCTGCTGCCGCGGCCAGCAGCGACGCGGCGCAGCCCAGCACGAACGGTGCACTGACCCCGACCGCTCCGACCGAGACGCCGCCGAGCGCCGACCCGGCGGCGACGCCGGCGATCAGGCCGGAGAGCGTCCAGCTGAACGCCTCGTGCTCGGTTCCCGGAATCACCACGCGGCCGACGAGCGAGTACTGGCAGGTGAACGTCGGCGCGATCGCGAGCCCGGCGATGAAGCAGCAGGCGCCGGCGACGGGGATCGAGCCGGCCACGACTAGCGGTGCCGTGAACACGCAGCTGGCGAGCAGCAGCGGCGCGTAGCGCGACCCGAGCGGGGCGCGCCAGCGCATGGAGCTGTAGCGCAAACCGCCGGCCATGCTGCCGAGGCTCCAGGTCGCGAGCAGGAAGCCGGACGCCGCGCGCGATCCGTGATGCAGCGCCAGCGCCGGGATACCGACCTCAACCGCCCCCAGGCTGAAGCCCATCAGCGTGGCCGGCAGCAGCAGCCAGCGCAGATCGAGGCTCGCGAGCGCCGATCCGCGGTGGACGTGCTCAACCAGGTGCTCCGGCGTCCGGTCCAGCAATGGCGAGCGCAGGAACAGGAGCGTCCCGCCCACCACGACCACCCCGAGCATCACGCAGGCGGCCTTCGGCGAGGCGAGCGTGATCGCGACCGTCACGATCAGCGGTCCGGTGATCCAGATCGTCTCCTGCGCGATCGCCTCGAGCCCGAACGCGGTCTCCCGCACCGTGAGATCGTCGAACAGGTCACGCAACACGGTCCGCACGACAGGCGCGATCGGCGGCACCAGCGCCCCGGCGAGCCCAGCGCACGCGATCAGCGCGAGCGCGCCTGCGTGATCGGCCGCCAGCACCGCGAGCAGCACATATGCGCCCGCAAGCAGCACCGCGACCGGCCCGAGCACCACACGGCGCCCCAGACGGTCGACGAGGCGTCCGGCCAGGGGCGCGCAGACGGACGCGAGCAGCGCGTTGGCGCCGACTGCCACGCCCGCCGCCGCGTACGAGTGCGTCGCCTCGCGGACCAGCAGCAGGATCACCAACGAAGACATGCCCTGTGGCAGACGCCCGACCAGGGCGGTGCTCATCAGGCGCAGGGCGCCGGGCTCGGCCAGCACGGACCGGTACTTGGTGGGCATACCTCCATAGAAGCAGCTGGGCGATCGCCGGAAGCGGCCCGGCCGCACGCACGCCGATATGCTGGCGACGTGGACCTCGGCGAACCCACCTCATATGAGCTGCTGCGCCGCGGAACGCCCGTATACAGCGCTGACGGCGAGCAGATCGGGAAGGTCGGCCACGTGCTGGCGGCCGAGGACGAGGACGTCTTCGACGGGATCGTGATCGGCGAGCACCTGTTCGGCTCCGAGCACCGCTTCGCGGACGCGGACGACGTGCAGGAGATCTTCGAGCGCGGGGTCCTGCTCAAGCTCGACCGCGCCGCCTGCGCGCAGCTCCCCAAGCCGTCGGCCAACCCGGCCGTGATGCACGACGATCCGGCGGAGTCGCAATCGGAGTTTCGCCACCGCAAGCTGCTGCGTGCCTGGGATCTGATCTCGGGCAACGACTGAGCCTCGGCTACGCCCCGAGGCCCGGCCGGCCAGCGGGCCGGCCGGCGTTCAAGCCTGATCACCCGAAGCTGATCACGCTGCGGATACCGTCCTGCGCCTCCATCAGCTCGAACCCGTGGTTGACCTCATCGAGCGTGATGCGGTGGGAGATGAACGCGTCCACATCGATCTCGCCGGCCATGTAACGGTCCACCAGCTGCGGCACCTGGTCGCGTCCCCTGACGCCGCCGAACGACGATCCCGCGATGCGCCGGCCCTGGATCAGCCAGCGCGGGACCACGTCGAGCGTCTCACCCTTGCCGGCGACCCCGGCGACCGTGCACTGCCCCCACCCCATCCTCGCCGCCTCGGCGGCCTGGCGCATGACGTCGACACGCCCGGTCGCCTCGAAGGTGTAGTCGGCGCCGAAGCCGCGCGTCTCCGCCTGGATCCGCTCGACGGTGTCGGGCCCGGCCACCCACACATCGGTCGCTCCCTGGGCGCGCGCCAGCTCTAGCCGGTCCGCCGAGAGGTCGACGCAGATGATCCGCTCGGCCGCCTGCAGCCGGCACCCGGCGACGGCGCCGAGGCCCACCATGCCGGCGCCGAAGACGACGCACGTCGAGCCGGCGCGCACGCCGGCCGTGTACATCGCAGCGCCCAGTCCCGTCGACAGCCCACAGGCGAACAGGCATGCCGCCTCCAGTGGCGCGTCGTCCCTGACGTGCGCGAGCGCGATCTCCGGCATCACCGTGTACTCGGCGAACGTTGAGGTGCCCATGAAGTGCCGAATCGGGACGCCGTCGCGGGACAGCCGCGTCGTGCCGTCGGGAAGGTAGCCCTTGTTCTGCTGCTCGCGGATCGCGAGGCAGAGGTTCGTGCGACCGCTGCGGCAGTGCTCGCACTCGCGGCACTGCGGCGAGAACAGCGTGACCACGTGGTCACCGACCTTCAGGGACTCGACCCCGGGGCCGAGTGCCTCGACCACCCCGGCGCCCTCATGCCCGAGCACCGTCGGCGCATACCCGGACGGATCGACTCCTGAGGCCGTGTACATGTCGGTGTGACACACCCCGCACGCCACCAGGCGCACGAGCACCTCGCCGGCCTTGGGCTCGGCGAGATCCACCTCGGTCACGTTCAGCGGCTTTCCGAACTCCTCCAGTACTGCGGCTCGGATCTGCATCACTATGCCGGGGCGGCCTCGGGATACTGCGGCGCGTCGTCGCCGATCGCCTCCCAGGGCGCCTTGAACGCCACCTGGAGGTGGAAGCTCGGCTTGAGCTCCAGCTCCCGCATCAGGCCGGCCGCGACGAAGTACTTGCCACCGAGGTCGTCATACAGGCTGGAGCCGCAGTTGCTGCAGAAGTGACGTGGCGCAAACTCGCTCTCGTAGCGCTTGACGAGGTCCTCCCCCTTGGTGAAGCGGAAGTTGTGCTCGTCCACGACCACCCCGGTGAGGCTCGATCCCGTCCACCGCTGACAGCGAGTGCAGTGGCAGACCCCCATGCCCTCCGGATCCTTGACCTCGTACTCCACAGCACCGCACAGACATGCGCCCTTCAGTTCTGTCATGCGAATCACTCTCCTCGGGGTTGGAGCACCAGCATCCCATCAGCGCACACGCGTGGGATGAAAATTTGTGGGGTCGTGCCGGCCGGCGCTCAGTTCACGCCCGAGCGGTCGCGAGACTCGAGGTACGGAGACAGGTACCGCGCGGCGATCTTCTCCGGGGGCGACCAGGTCGGCTCGTCGCTGACCGCGGAAGCGGAACCGTGCTCGCCGGCGATGTAGGCGGACATGTACAGCGGCCGCGGGCCGCCGAGCAGGATGCCGTGAATCTCCGGGTTGAATGTCCGCAACTCGACCGGAGCCCCGGCGAGGGCGGCGATCGATGCCGCCGCGACATCGGCCTGTGCCGCCGCCAGGCCACCGTACTTCACGTAGAAGTCGGTCGCATCGCCGGCCGCAAACACGGCCTCGACCCCGGGCACACGGCAATGCGGGTCGATCGTGATGAAACCGTGCTCGCCGTCCTTGGGCAGGCCGGGCGTCGACGGGCCGAAGAGCTCGGGCATCGCCACGACGCGGTCCACCGTGAGCTTGCGCTCGCCCGGGAGCAGCACCACCTCGTTGGCGGCGGGCGTCGTGCAGCGGGTTTCCGTGATCGTCACGATTCCGGCCTCGTCGAGCAGCTTCGACACAGCCGCGCTCACCTCCGGACCGAACACGGCCAGCGGGGCGTCCTCGGGGGTGATCAGCGTGACCGTCACCTGCTGATCCATCTCCCAGGCGCGGCGCGCGGTCATCAGCGCGATCTCATACAGCGGCAACGGCCAGGACATCCGCCCCGGCGCGATGAACGCGACGCTGTGCGCGTAGCCGCCCTCGACGTCCTGGACGAGTCCCTGCAGCTGCTTGTCGAGCTGGCGGACATCGAGCGTCAGCGCGTGCTCGTAGCCGGCGTGGAACCTCGCGCCAAGCGCGAGCAGCAACGCGTCGTATTGGAGCTCCCCGTCGTGCTCGGTGTGAACCGTACGGTTCTCCGGATCGAGCCACTTGAACGCCTCGGGCCTGAGCTCGGCGCCGATGTCGGCGGCGATCTCCGCCAGTGCGTAGCGGTGCGCCAGCGGCCCGGCAAACGGCTCGCGCACGCTCTGCGGCCGGTAGACGAACTCGTGCGCGGGGTCCAGCAGCGTCAGCGACAGCCGGTCTCCCGCGAGGTCCCGGAGCGCGAGCGCCGCCTCCAGACCCGCGACTCCGGCGCCGACGATCACGACCTTGAAGGGATGCTGCTCAGTTCCGGTCATGCGCACAAACTACCGGCTCCCGATAGTCTCCGAGCCCGTGACCGACGCGTGGCCACAGCTGAACTACAGCGACTGGCAACCGACCTGCGACACGCTGCACGCGCACTCGCAGGTGGTCGGAAAGATCGCGGCCGCATTGGCTCCGCCCGAGCCCCAGCTTCAACACGCTGCGCTGCGGCTGACCGCGCGCGGCTTCGAGACGCTTCCGCTGCCGGTTGCCGGTCACACCGCCGCCGTCTCGGTGGGGCTCGATCTGCGCGGACACGAGGCGTTCGCCGAGCGCAGCGACGGGCGGCGCGCCAGGGTTGCGCTCGGCCCCAACCGGTCGGTCGGAGCCGTGACAAGGCAACTGCTCGAGAGCCTGTCGTCCCTGGGTGCCGATGTCGAGATCGATCCGGCCCCACAGGAGGTCTGGTGGACGGTCCCGCTCGACCAGGACGAGGAGCACAGCACCTATGACACCGCGGCGGTCGAGAGGTACTTCGACTGCGCCACGCGTGCGGCGCTGGCGCTCGCCGCGGTCAGAGCGCCCTACCGCGGCCGGGCCACGCCCGTGAACTACTGGTGGGGCTCCTTCGATCTGGCCGTCAACCTCTTCTCCGGTGAGCCGGCCGAGCCGCCCTCGCCGGACTTCATCATGCGCAACGCGATGGACTCGCAGGAGATCGCGCTCGGCTGGTGGCCGGGCGATCCCCGCTACGAGCGCGCAGCCTTCTACGCCTACGCGCATCCGGCCCCGCCCGGCTTCGGCCAGGGCCAGCTGCTGGAGAGCGAGGGCGGTTGGAACGATGCGCTCGGCGAGTACGTCCTTGACCAGGACTCCGTCCGCGCCCACTCAGACCCGCACGCGGGCGCGCTCGAGTTCCTGCGCGCAGCGTTCCGTCACGCCTGCCACACCTGCAGCTGGGAACCCGGGCTGCTCGCCAGCGTCGAGGGGAATCCCCCGCCGCTCCGCTAGCCGGCCCTGTCGGGCCGGCCACCGAGCACCCTGCACGTGCCCGCCAGGCTCAGCCTCCCGGCGGCGCGTAGTCGATCTCGACACCGTCGAACGTGGTGTAGGTGCCGGACAGCTTCGTGATCGTGATCGTGTGCTGCCCGGGCGACAGCCCGCTCTGGGCGAAGATCACCTGATCGGACTGGCGTGCCCCCGTGGTGCTGGTGTCGACCACCTGCTGAGTGCCACCGTCGACCGAGAACCCGACATCACCCTGGTCCGAGCTGATCTCGCCGTAGACCTTGATCCCGGTGCCGATGAACGTGTAGGTCAGCGTCGCTCCGTTCGTCACCGCGTAGTGGACGTCGTCTCCGTAGTCATTGTCGCCGCGGCAGCACGAGTAGCCCCAGTCGGCGTCATAGAGGAAGCTCGGATCGGTGTCGTTGAGACGCAGGCTCGCGGGCGGCACCCCGTCGACATAGATCGCCGTAATCCCCGAGCTCACGGACGTATCGCCGAGGGCATCGGTCGCGGTCGCCGTGAGCGTCGCGCTGCCGGCCGCGAGCTGCGGGTCGAGCGTGCACGCCCAGGTGCCGCCTGAAACCACGGCGCTGCAGCCGCTGAACGGCTGACCGTCGACGTCGACCGTGACGGTCGTTCCCGCCGGGCCGGTGCCGCTGACGACCAGACCGTAACCGCGAACGTTCACGGCGCCCGGGCTCGGTGAGGTGATCACCGGCGCCGGCGGCGGGGTCCCGCCCGTGGACGAGGCGCTCGGCGAGTACTCGACCTCGGCCCCGTCGAAGGTCGCGTACTGGCCGGACAGCTTCGTCATCGTGACCGTATGCTGGCCGGCCGCCAAGCCGGTGGCGGAGAAGATCACCTGCTGGACCTGGCGTGAGCCTGTCCCGCTCGTGTCGAGCACCTGCTGAGGACCGCCGTCGAGGGAGAACTCGACGTCGCCCTGGTCTGAGTTGAGCTCGCCGTAGAGCTGGACCCCGGTGCCGATGAACGTGAAGGTCATCGGGTCGCCGTTGACTGTGGTCGCATGGACATCGTCGCCGAAGTCCCCGTACCCGCGGTTCGAGTAGTACGCCCAGCTGGGGCCGTACAGGAAGCTCGGATCGGTGTCGTTGAGGAACTCACTCGCGGGCGGCGCCCCGCCGACACCGATCCATGTCGGCGCCGAGTTCGCGGTCTCACCAGCCGCGTCCTGGGCGGTGGCGATCAGCGAGTGCTCGCCGGCCGCGACAGGACCGAGCGTGCACGACCAGCTGCCGCCGGTCACTGCCGCGCTGCAACCGCTCAGCGGCTGCTTATCGACGGTCACGGTGACGGTCGTGCCGGCCGGCGCTGCGCCGCCCACCTTCACGCTCTGGCCCGGGAGGTTGACCGCGCCGGAGGTCGGCGTGGCGATCGTCGGCGCCGCCGGCGGATTGCCGACGGTCAGCGCGCTGCTGTTGGCGCCGGCGGGCACCGTCGCGATCACAAACCCCGGTGACAGCGCATGCACCGCGCTGGCTGGCTGCCCGGAGAAGTCGATCGCCGAGGCACGGGAGAGCCCGTCGCCTGCGAGCAGCACCGCATTCGGGATCGTCGCCGTCGGCGCCGACTCGGGCGACGCGTAGTAGTCGGTCGGGAGTCCGAGGAATCTCCTCGCGACACCGGCCGGCGGCCCGGCGCCGTCGATCGCGGAGGCCGGGAGGTCGTTGGGGCCCGGCGAGTCCGGGATCGTCTGGTTGTTGGATGCGAACGTCTGGATCGTCACGCCCGCCGGCAGGCAGAAGTAGGACTCGTATCCGCCCGATGCGTAGTTGCCCTCGAGCCCGAACGGCCCAGTTGAGTCACACCCGCCCTGGGCCGAATTGCCGTTGAGCGTGAACAGGACGTTGTTCTGCCAGTTGATGTACTCCGAGCCGGCATCGTCGTACATGGCGGGTGAGAAGCCCACCTTGTTGTAGGCGACGTTGCCGATCGCGTGCATCCCCTGGGCCAGGGTCGCCTGCTCGTTGACGGTGCCGTCGGAGTTGTAGACGTACTGGGCCTGGTGGCCCTCGATGTACATCGCGCCGCCGTCGTCGCGCACCTGCATGTAGTCGTGGATCAGGTTGTACCCAATCGTGTTCCAGCCGTTGACGTTGACGGAATTCTGGGAGTGCGTCTGATCGTCGACGTGTCCCTGGATGACACCGGCGGTGATCCCGGTGTAGGGGACGTCGAAGATGTCGTTGTGGATGATCCGCGTGTGCTGCGAGAACAGCAACGTGACCGCTGAGGCGGATGTGTAGTCGCTGCCGATGTGTTCGATCACGTTGTCGGACACGGTCGTGTGCTGCAAGATCTCGTTGGTCCCGATCGCGTCGTTGGCGGCGACGGTGGGATCGAGGCTGCAGTGCTGGATGATCCCCTGGGCGTCTGCGGCGATGGTCGGCGTCGGGTCGTAGGTGCATCCGAGCAGAACCGCGGTCGACGCGATGTGATCGAACAGGCTGCGGGTCACGGTGTCGTGATGATCGCCGTACTCGAATCCGAGCCCGGCGCCGCCGAGGTCGACGAAGCGGTCGCCGGAGAAGGTGACGTTGTTCGAGCCCGAGAAGCCGACGTTGACGGCCGGTTGCGTCAGCGCGCCCCACGGGCAGGTGCCGGCCGGGGTGCTGAACGTGCACATGCCCTGGTTGCCGCCCGGCAGCGTCATCGTCAGGTTGCTCTGCACATCGGCGAACCCCGCGGGCGATGACGGCTCGTTCCACGTCGCGTACGAGAACTGCAGCCCTGAGAACCTCAGGTTGTGGATCGGATCGGCGAGCGACCCCGCCCCGACGAGCAGAGACTCCAGACGGGGCAGCTCGACATCAATGCCAGCCATCGACTGCGGACCGTCGAAGTACAGCGTGTCCGAGGATGTGTCCAGGAACCACTGGCCGGGATGAAGCAGCGCGCGCGCGTTCTCGATCGCCGTAGGCATCGTGCTGGTGCCCATGCTCGGCAGCCCGCCGCTCCCGTCCGCGAACGCGAGCCGGTTGGTGACGTTCTGCCAGCACGGTTCGTCCATCGTGATCTGACCGTTCGAGTAGCTCGCAACACGGCACTCCGACTGCGTCCAGGCGCCGTTGCCGCCGGGATAGGAGAACTCGACCTGGCTGAGCTGCGCCGGCGTCAGCGAGCCGAAGAACCTGACAGCCGTCGCGTCGGATGAGATGTCGTAGCCGGTGGAGGAGCCCGACCAGTTGCCGGTGAAGCCGAGCTGCGTCGGGGTCGCCTGTGCGACGGGCGCCTCGACGCCGTTCACGTAGAGCTGCCGGGTTGCGCTGCCGGCTGGGACGGACGCCTGCCACACGCCGTAGGGGTCGGCCGTGCGCGACCAATCGGTGACGCGGGCGGCACCCGACAGTACGGGGTGCGCCCCGGGGGCGGCCTTCCACACGACCGGATGCTTCGGAGAGCCCGAGTCCGCCGCTGTGAACCTCAACGGCGCAGCGAGGTCGTAGGTGCCGCCCGCCAGCTCAACCTTGACGTTTCCGCCGCGGGCGGGGTCGAGCGCGCGCACAGTCTGCTGCGCGGACGTCAGCGAGCAAGGTCGGGAATGAGAACACGCCGACCCCTCCCCGCTCGGCGATGCGTACAGCGTCGCCGCGTTGCCCGCTGCCGCGGTCGCTGAGGACCACACGAGCATGACCACGAATACGAATGCGACCACAGACGACCGACGAACTCGCTGCACGATCTCTTCCTCTCTCTCGTACCACGAGACATTGGAGCAATGTCACCCTGTTTGCCTGCGATCTCGCTGGAAATGCGGGCTGGTGTTCACATTGGTCCGATGTCTGAGTAGCGCAAGCCAATCAGATGCGCTGCCCGCTGTCAACTCCGATCGCTGATCGGCTCGGGAAGATCGCTCCACAGCCGCTCGTCGATGTCGGTGGCGACGGCCACCAGGTCCTGCCGGCACTCGGCTGGTGTCCGCATGCCCACCAGCACGGAGCTGACAGCCGCGTGGCGCAGCGGGAACTGCAGCGCGGCAGTGGGAAGCGTGGTGCCGTGATCAGCGCAGGCGCGGGCGGCCGCGACCGCCACCTGCAGCGCATCATCGGGCACCGGCCCGTAGTCGAACGTGGCGCTGGACGAGGGCGCCGCATGCGCCAGCAACCCGGAGTTGAACACACCGGCCGCGATCACGGCGACGTTCGCGTGCAGGCACTCCTCGAGCAGCGGGCCGGCCGAGCGATCGATCAGCGTCCAGCGTCCGGCGACGAGCACGACGTCGATGTCGGTCTCGGCGACGAACCGGCGCAGCGGCGCGACGAGGTTCATGCCGGCGCCGACCGCGCCGACGGCGCCCTGTTCACGCAGCTCGATCAGCGCCGGGACGGCCTCGCCCAGGGCCTGCCCCATGTGCTCCTCAGGGTCATGCACGAACACGATGTCCAGCCTGTCGAGCCCGAGCCGGCCGAGGCTCGCCTCGACGCTGCGCAGGATCCCGTCACGGCTGTAGTCACGCTCACGTGTCCAGTCGTCGGGCACGTCGAACCCGCCGTGCTCAAGGTCGGACCCCGTCGGGCGCGCGTTGGGCACGAGCAGGCGGCCGACCTTGGTCGAGATCACATACTCGTCACGCGGTCGGGTTCTGAGGGCGTTCCCGATGCGCCGCTCGGACAGCCCGAGGCCGTAGTGCGGAGCGGTGTCGAAGTAACGGATACCGCCCGCCCAGGCAGCCTCGAGCACCGCCTCTGCCGTCTCGTCGTCGAGCGCCGCGTAGAGGTTGCCGATCGCGGCTCCGCCGAACCCCAGGGCCGTGACCTCGGGGCCGCCGCAGCCGATCGCCGCTCGCCTCATCGGCCCAGCCGCCTCATCG